>SKJZ01000140.1 GCA_007121755.1 Halorhodospira sp.
CAGCCATAAAACGCACGAAAACCGCAATCAGGGCCGCCGAGATAATGAAGTTGACCCAACTGCCGATCAGGTGGAGATCGAAGTCCCCGCCCAGCACCGGATGCGGTGCCTCCATCGGCATGAAGTGGACCAACAACCAACCGTAGAGGATGACACAAAGCGTTGTGACCATCAGCGCCAATCCCAGCGGCATGGCCACGGCGGCCATCGCGACCGGCACCAGGTAGAGCGAGGCGAAGGGGTTGGACGGCCCACCGGAGAGCGCCAAAAGCAGTGTCAAGGCGACTGCATCGACCATCAGATTGGCGAAGACCTCCATGTTGCCGATCTTCCGCGCCGTGTGTAAACGGAAGTAGGCCACCAGGTTCCACGCCGCGAGCAGTGCGATGGTCCCCATTAGTGGCAGCAACGGCAGAGTCAACCCCATGCCGAAATGCACCACGAGAACCGTGATCGCCTGCCCGGTGACCGCCGACAACCGCATCCATATCAGAATGCGTATCGTTTGGGCCGGTTCGAAACGGAGTTGCCCCAAAGCGTGAAGGGGCTCCCCCGGAATCATCCTCGATTGACGCGCGTCCGCCACTCAGCGCTTACCGCAGAACAGCATATAGATCTGTTCCAGGAGCGTCTCGGCCTCGGGGCTGGCGATACGGTAGTAGATCGTCCGGGACTCCCGCCGGGTCGCCACCAGTTCATCCTCGCGCAACCGGGCCAACTGCTGCGACAGTGCCGGCTGGCGCATCCCGAGCAGTTGCTCCAGCTCCCCGACCGACCGTTCGCCGCAAACCAAATGGCAGAGAATCATCAAACGGCGCTCGTTCGCCAGCGTCTTGAGAAACCGCGCCGCTTGCCCGGCGTTGCTCTCCATCTGCTCGAACTGCGGCTTCTCACCGGCGCTCACCTCGGAATCCACCTCGGAACTCATATCCACTGCATCAGTATCCATGCGCTCACTTCCTCCAACTGCATTTGCTCCCAAAGTTAACGGTACTGAACCGGACTCTGGCCAACCCCTTACTGCAATATCACCGTATCATTATGGACGACTTACCCACCGTTGCGGAAGCGAACCCCGGCAAACATCACGCTGCTTGCATCCCTCCGATGTAGCGAACAAGCTAGAGGCCATGGCCGAGCAATTGCACAAGCTCCTCCTTGATGACGGGGGAATCGTCTGCTTCGTTGGCGCCGGGGGCAAGAAGACCGCCATACAACGGATCGCCGCCACCCACCCCGGCCGAATCGCCGTCACCGCCACTGTCTTCACGACGCCGCTGCGCGATATCGGGGACGACGCCGTGCATCTCGAGGCTCCGTCCGACGACGGCGATTGCGTGCTCCCCGGAGAGCACGCCAATGCCCGTTGCGTCTGTCTGATCGGCACATCCGCGAAGAAGGGGCGTCGTAGCGGCCTGATGCCTGAGGCTGTCGCCGCCTTCCATCGTAACGGCGGCTTTCACGCCACCCTAGTCAAGGCCGATGGAGCGCGCATGCGGCCGGTGAAGGCCCCGCAGCCCGGGGAACCGGTTCTGCCTCCGGGAACCGCCCGCGTGGTGGCCCTGTTCAGCGCCGAGGCCCTGGGCCGGGTGCTGACCGACGAGAATGCCCACCGGCTGGAGCGCATCCGGGACGTGACCGGCCTCGAGTTGAACGAGCCCTTCGGTCCGAAGCACGCCGTGCGGCTGCTCACCTCGGAAGACGGGCTCTTCCGAGGCGCGGCGGACGGCACGACGCTGGTGCCGGTGATCAACCAAGTGGAAGGCGCGGAGCGGCTGGCGGCCGCGACCCGCGCCGCCGAAGAGGCGTTGGCCGCCACCACCCGCTTCCGCCAAGTGGTGTTGACCGCCTTACACGCCAGCGACCCTGTCGTGCGCGTCATTTCGTGACTTGGTAACGCGCGGCCAGTTCACAAAACGCCGCCTCCTGCTCTTGGCACCACGCCTCATCCCGGCCCAGCTCGGCGGCGAGCAGACGCGCCGCCGTGCCGGCGCACTCGGCCGCGGCGGCGGCATCCAGGGTGAGGGCGCGTGTCCGCCGGGCCAACACGTCCTCCACCGTCCGCGCCATCTCGTTACGTGCCGCATGGACCACCTCCGCCCACCGATACGGCAATCGCGGGTGCATCGGCTCATCCAAGGACGGATCGGCGGCGGCGATCGCGTCCACCTCCGGCGCCGCCGAGCCGTAGAGTGATCCGGCGGCGTCACCGCCGCCGCTCTCCGGGCAGCCGTACAGGGGCGCCTCCGGAGCGGGTGGCCGCCACGTCAATCCGCTCGCCTTCACGGCACGGTCCACCACTTGTTCTGCCATGCTGCGGTAGGTGGTCCACTTGCCGCCGATGACCGTAACCACGCCGGACGGCGCCACCTCGATATGGTGTTCCCGGGAGAGGCTCGCAGTGGCGCCGCCACCGCCGACCAGCGGGCGCAACCCGGCGAAGGCGGCACGTACGTCGGCCCGCTGCGGTGCTGGATCGAGATAGCGGGCGGCGTGCTCCAGCAGGTAATCGACCTCTTCGTCGCTGGGCACCGGCTCCGCATCCGCCTCATCCACCGCCATATCGGTCGTGCCCAGCAGCACGCGCTCCGCCCACGGAATAGCAAAGAGCACCCGGCCGTCATCGGTACGCGGGATCAGTACCGCTGACTCGCCGGGCAGAAACGACCGGTCGACCACCAAGTGTGTTCCGCGACTAGGACGGACCAACGGCCGGTAAGCAGCGTTGTCCATACGGCGCAGCGTATCGCACCAAACGCCGGTGGCATTGATGACCGCCCACGCCGGCACCTCCAGTTCATCCCCCGACTCGCGGTCGCGGGCCACCACTCCGACCACCCTGCGGCCGCGGCGGACCCAGCCCTCGACCCGGCAGTGGTTGAGCGCCAACGCGCCCGATTCAATCGCCGTTGCCGCCAGCACCCACGCCAAACGGGCGTCGTCGAACTGGCCGTCTTCATAGGTGATCCCGCCGCGCAACCCGTCGCCACGCAGAGTCGAGGCCGCCGCCCCGGCGGCGGCCGGGTCCAGCGTCCCGGGCAGGCGCGGCTCCCCCGCCAGAACACTGTAAAGACCGACACCGGCGGTCATCATCGCCCGGTCCCAAGGGTGGTAAAAGGGCACGAGGAAGGTCCGGCGCCGCACCACATGGGGCGCGGTACGCAATAATCGGGCACGCTCCGTCAACGCTTCGCGCACTAAGCCGAGCCGCCCCTGGCGGAGGTAACGGAGGCCGCCGTGGATCAATTTGGTGCTGCGGCTGGAGGTTCCCTGCGCAAAATCCCCGGCCTCCAGCAGCACCGTGCGGTAGCCGCGGCGCACCGCCTCCACGGCAGCACCCAGTCCGGTGGCGCCGCCACCGATAATCAGGACATCCCAGGGCTTGGCGGATGGCGCGGTTCCGCGGCGTAGCTGCTCCAGCAGCGTTTCCCGGCTCCAGCGCCCCGTCACGCCGGGCCCGCCCACCCCCGGGCGCGCTCCACCGCCCGGTGCCATTGGGTCAGGGACGCCTCCGCCCACTCCTGGTCGGCCGACGGTTCGAAACGCCGGTCGACACGCCACTGCTTGGAGATCTCCTCCTCGTCCCGCCAATACCCGACAGCCAATCCCGCCAAATAGGCGGCCCCCAGGGCCGTGGTCTCCGCTGTCGCTGGCCGCACGACCGGCACGCCGAGCAGGTCGGCCTGGAGTTGCATCAACAGGTCGTTACGCACCGCCCCACCGTCGACGCGCAACTCCTCCAGTTGGCGGCCGGCGTCGGCCTCCATGGCGCGCACCACATCGACAATCTGGCAGCCGATGGCCTCCAGCGCGGCGCGGGCGATATGGGCCGCCGATGTCCCCCGGGTCAACCCGATCAGGGTTCCCCGCGCATCCGGATCCCACCACGGGGTGCCGAGCCCGACGAAGGCCGGGACCAGCACCACTCCGCCGCTGTCCGGCACGTCGGCGGCGAGCCGCTCGATTTCGCCGGCGTGGCGAATGATGCCGAGTCCGTCCCGCAGCCACTGCACCACCGCGCCGGCGATAAAGACGCTCCCCTCCAGCGCGAAGGTGTCCCGCCCCCCGCGGCGCCAAGCAACCGTGGTTAACAGGCCGTTGGCCGACGCCACCGGCGTCTCGCCGGTATTGAGGAGCACGAACGCGCCGGTGCCGTAGGTGGCCTTGGCCAACCCCGGCCGCGTGCAACACTGGCCAAAGAGGGCCGACTGTTGATCGCCGGCCACTCCGGCGATCTTCGCCTTACCGGGCAGATCGGGGCAGTCGACGGCGCCGATCTCTTCACTGCTACCGCGGATCTCGGGGAGCAGGGAGCGGGGGATAGCGAGCGCATCCAGCAGATCGTCGTCCCACATGCCGGTATGGAGATTGAACAGCAGGGTCCGGGAGGCGTTGGTGGCGTCGGTGGCGTGGACCGCACCGCCGGTGAGCTTCCAGATGAGCCAGGAGTCGACGGTGCCGAAGGCGAGTTCGCCCCGTTCGGCGCGTTCCCGCGCACCGTCGACGTGGTCGAGCAACCAACGGATCTTGGTGCCGCAAAAGTAGGGATCGAGCAACAGGCCGGTCCGCTCCCGGAACAGCGGCTCCAGCCCTTGCCGCCGCAACTCCTCGCATAGCGGCGCGGTACGGCGGTCCTGCCAGACGATCGCGTGATGGACGGGCCGGCCGGTACGCCGGTCCCAGAGCATGGTGGTCTCGCGCTGATTGGTCAGCCCGACGGCAGCGACATCGGGCCAATCGACGCCGGCCCGCAACAAAGCCCGACGCGCGACCGCGGCCTGGGAACTCCAGATCTCTTCAGGATCGTGCTCCACCCATCCCGGCTGCGGAAACCGCTGGGCGAACTCCTCCTGGGCCACTGCCAGGGTCTCACCGGCTTGATTGAAGACAATCGCCCGCGAACTGGTGGTCCCTTGGTCCAGCGCCAGTACCGCCATCGGCAGTCACACTCCCTTCAGCCGAAAACCGCGTCCTCCGAGAAGCCGGATCGCTCCATGACCTCCCGCAAGCGTTTCAGGGCGTCGATCTGAATCTGGCGGACCCGCTCACGGGTGACGCCGATCTCGTTGCCCACCTCTTCCAGTGTCGCCCGCTCGTAGCCGTTGAGGCCGAAGCGCCGCTCAACCACGGCGCGCTGCTTCTCAGTAAGTTCATCCAACCAGTGATGAAGATGCCCCAGTACGTCTCCCTCTTCAAGGGTCGCGTACGGATCGAGGTTGTTCTCATCGGGTATGGCGTCAAGGAGAATGCGGTCCGCATCCTTGCCGATGGGCACGTCCACCGAGGTGGTGCCTTCGTTCAACCCCCGCATGCGCCGGATATCCTGGGGATCACGCCCCATGACCGAGGCGATCTCGTCGACCGACGGCTCGTGATCCATGGTCTGGGTGAGCCGGCGTTGGGTCCGCAGATACTGGTTGATCTCTTTGATCACATGGATCGGCAGCCTGATAGTGCGGGTCTGATTCATAATGGCCCGCTCGATGGTCTGCCGAATCCACCAAGTGGCGTAGGTGGAGAAACGGAATCCACGCTCAGGATCGAACTTCTCCACCGCGCGGATCAACCCGAGGTTCCCCTCCTCGATCAAATCGAGGAACGCCAGTCCGCGATTCATGTAGCGCCTGGCGATCTTGACCACCAGCCGTAGGTTGCTTTCGATCATCCTCGCGCGCGCCGCGCTGTCGCCGCGCCGAATGCGCCGGGCGAAATAGACCTCCTCCTGGGCGCTCAGCAACGGGGAATAGCCGATCTCATTGAGATAGAGTTGCGTGGCGTCCAACGAGGGACGGCTATCGTAGTGCGAGTCGTACCGTGAGGACCCTGCCTCGGCCTCTGTCTCAGCCTCTACCTCCGGAGACTCGGCCTCGTCCACGCCTTCCACGCGATCCAAACCCGTCCGCTCCGCCAAGCCGTGGTTCTCACCGACATCCACGGTTTCCGTTTCACTCTCCGTTCCGCTGGTCATACCAGATCCTCCCCAGTGAGTAACGATACCTCCAGACCACGCACGGTGAAGAATCCGGAACCCCGTCGGCCAGTGAACTGCAGTGTCCAAGGCCGCCTCCGCTCTTCCCCGTCGTCAATAGGAAGCCAGCCAAGCGATGTCGCACACCAAAATCAGACCCATTGTTGGGACTCCACTGCAAAGCGAACGGTTCTCATTTGCCACTATATGGACCATTCCGTTGCACTGCAATAGACGAGTAGGGGTGCGCATCACCGGCCACATGGAGCTAAGATTTAACATCCACCGAAGGCCATCACTGTTGTCTACCGCACATAAGGATAGCCCTTATAGCGCATTCGACATGCCGAGCCGGGGTGAGTTGCAGAAGACTCTCTATCCGGAGGGGGGGAGGTGCTCAATCGGGTCGGCCGCATCGCCATCGATACGCAACTCAAAGTGCAGGCTGGCCCGGTCGGCGCCGGTGGCCCGCCCCATATCGGCGATATGGTCGCCCTTGGCCACACGATCGCCCTCGTCGACCAGAACCCGCTGGTTATATCCGTAGGCGGTGAGAAAACGCTCATCGTGGCGGATGATGACAAGATTCCCGTAACCCCGCAGGCCGCTGCCGGCATAGACCACCTCCCCGTCCGCCGCCGCGCGGATGGTGTCCCCCGGCTCCCCGGCGATCTCGATGCCTTGTTTGCCGCCCCCGGCGGCGCCGTCACCGAAGGACCGGACGATCTCTCCGCGAGCTGGCCAGGCCCAATCGAGCGAGTACGTCGGCGGAGCCTTTGGTGGAGGCGGTTCGGGCGATCGAGACGAAGCCCGGCCCGTCGCCGCGCCACCCGATCCGGTTGCCGACGCGCGCGCCCCGGGCCGAAAGCCGGCCGGGGGATTCAACACCAACTGCTGCCCCACTTGCAGCCGCTCCGGCGAATCGAGTTCATTCCACTCGATAATCCACTCGGGCTTCACCCGATGGCGCCACGCGATGCGGTAGATAGTGTCTCCGGGTTCGACCTCGTAGATATAGATACGGCGGTGTCCGTCCCGTTCAATGCCGCCGTCCCAAAGTCCGGCGCAACCGGCGAGCCCGACCGCCACCGCCGCGATCACAATAACGAGCCGCGGTGTCACCCGTTGTGCCACCAAACCACGCCGAGTATCAGGACGATCACGCAAATCCACCCGATCCGTTCGATGTAGAGGCGTAGCCAAGGCTCCAGGCGCGGGCCGCCCCACGCCACCAGACCGGCCAACGCATAGAAGCGTGCCCCGCGCCCGACCAGCGAGCCGAGGATGAACGGGCCGAGCCCGATCCCGGCAGCCCCCGCGGCGACAGTGAACACCTTATACGGCACAGGGGAAAAGCCAGCCACCAGTATGACCCAGAACCCCCACTCGACAAACCACGCGGCGGCCGTCTCGTACGCCGGCAAGTACCCGGCGGCCACGATCCACGGCATGACCAGGGCGATCCCGAAGTAGCCCAGCAGATAACCGAACAACCCGCCGGCGACGGAAGTGAATGTAGTGACATGCGCGTAGAAAAGAGCGCGTTGCGGACGCGCCAGGCACATCGGTGCCAGCAGCACATCGGGCGGGATGGGGAAGACGGACGATTCGGCGAAGCTCAATCCGCCCAGCGCCCACGGCGCCCGTGGATGCCCCGCCCACTTCAACGTCCAGGCGTAGAGGCGCCCGAACACACCCATGCCCTACGCCCGCCCCCGCAGCATCGGAACAAAGCTCACCGCCGAGATCGTGCTTTGGTGGAATGCCCCGTCACGGTGCTCCACGACCCGCAGATCCTGCCCACCGGGGCCGCCCACCGGAGCCACCAGCCTCCCCCCTTCCGCCAACTGCCCCAACAGCGCCTCGGGCACTCTCTCCGGCGCCGCCGTCACAATGATCCCTTCATAGGGGGCGTACTCCGGCCACCCTTCGTAACCATCGCCGTGGCGGATCATTACGTTGCGGTAGCCGAGATCCCGGAACCGCTGCCGAACCGCCGGAATCAACGCGCCGACACGCTCGACCGAGTAGACCTCGGGAACGATCTGGGCGAGGATCGCCGCTTGGTATCCCGACCCGGTGCCGACTTCCAATACCCTCCCCGGAACCCCGTGCTCAAGCAGCAGCTCCGTCATCCGCGCCACCACCCACGGCTGCGAGATGGTCTGTCCGTGGCCGATCGGCAGCGGCGTATTGTCGTAGGCCCGGCTCTCCAGTGCCTCGTCGACGAACAAGTGGCGCGGCACCGTCCGCACCGCCTCCAACACCCGGGGTTCTTCGATCCCCTGGCGTGCTAACAACTCGACCAGCCGGTCCCGTGTCCGCTGCGACGTCATACCCACCCCCTCAGCCGACCTCGCCTCCCGCGTCACACCATACCCTCCAGCCAACCCGTTATATCCGGCAGCGCGCTGTGACGTGTCAGATCGACTTGCAGCGGCGTGACCGAGACGAAGCCGTTGCGCACCGCGTGGAAGTCGGTGCCGGGTCCGGAATCCTGCTCGCTCCCCGGCGCGCCGATCCAATAGATCGCCCGCCCCCGTGGATCGCGGTCCTTAATCACCGGCTCGGCGCGGTGGCGGCACCCCAGCCGGGTAGCGCGAAAGCCTTGCAGCTCTTCCCACGACAGATCCGGCACATTCACGTTGAGAATCGTATCCGACGGGAGCGGGTTATCCTGGAGCCGCTCCAGCATGTGGAGGGCCACTCGCGCCGCGGTGGCGTAGTTCACTGGACCGGGCCCCCCGGCCAGCGAGACCGCCACCGCCGGCAACCCTAGATAGCGCCCCTCCATCGCCGCGGCGACGGTGCCACTGTAGAGGACATCGTCACCGAGGTTCGCCCCGGCGTTGATCCCGGAAAAGACCATATCGGGCTCGGTATCCAACAACCCGGTCACCGCCAAATGGACACAATCGGTCGGGGTACCTTGAACACGAAAGCGTTCGGGCTCCACCGCCGTTACCCGTATCGGGTCTTCCAGTGTGAGAGAGTTACTGGCACCGCTGCGGTCGCGCTCGGGGGCGATCACCGTTACCCGGGCCACGGTACCCAACCGCTCGGCCAGGGCGAGGATCCCGGGCGCCTGGTAGCCGTCATCGTTACTGATCAGGATATGCATGGTATATGGGGTGCGAAAGTGTGTACGCTCTCAAATGGACGAAACGCGAAAGTATACGCGCCCGTGGGGCCTATCGGGGAGTATGGCATGAGCGACCGTACCGATGACGCGGATGAGGCGGCGCTGTTCCGCCGCGCGGTGGCGGACGCCCGGCCGCTCAGTAGCGCCGCCACGGAGTTGCGTCCGCCGCCGCCCGCGCCCCACCCCGTCCAGGCAGAGCGCGACCGGCGACAAGTGTTGGAAGAGCTGCTCGACCCGCCGCCCGACCCCGCCGCGGTGGAGACCGGGGAGGAACTCATCTACCAGCGCGCCGGTGTGCAGCGGCGGGTGATGCAACGCCTGCGGCGCGGCCACTACATACCGGCGGCCCAGCTCGATCTCCACGGCCTGACACGGCAGCAGGCCTACGCGGAAGTCGCGTGCTTTCTGCGTGAGTGCCAACAGCGGAGCATCGGTTGCGTCCGCATCGTGCATGGTAAGGGACGGGGCTCCAACAACCGGGGTCCGGTCCTCAAAGGGGCTGTGGATCAGTGGCTCCGCCTGCGGGACGAAGTGCTGGCGTTCGCCTCCGCCCCGCCCCGAGACGGCGGGACCGGAGCGATTCACGTCTTGCTGCGCAAACCTAAGAATCGCTGACCACTTCGCGCACCACCGAGGTGGCGTAGCCGCCGGCGGGCAGCGCAAATGAGAGCGCCAGCACGCCGGGTTCCGGCCACCACCATGCAAGATCCCGGGGAATCAGCCGCAGCGCCCGGCGGTCAGCGCGGAGGCCGTGGGCACGAAGCGCCTCGACCAACGGTTGCTCCGCGGCGAGGAGACGCTCCTCCATCCGCGCCACTTCGCCGGCGGGACCGTCCCCGGCGGAACCGGGCAGCGGTCCGGTGGGATGAAGTTCGCCGGACGCCGTCCGGCGAGCCAACTCCGGATCGACCTCCTCTACCGGAAAGTGGCTCTTGCGGCCATCCAATGCAGCGCGGTCGCCCGCCAGCAAGCGATCCCAGGTAGTGTCCGCGACCCGATGGGCCGCCACCAGATTGAACAGGGCCGAACGTGCGGCCGACAGTAAGAGCCCGCGCATTGCGCGTCCACGCACCGGCCGCCCCTCCAGCAGCCACTCCTTGGACCGCTCCAGGTTGTCCCCGTCACGGCCGAACCGCTGCGCCCCGAAGTAGTTCGGCACCCCGCGAGAGGCCACGATCCGCAACCTGTCATCGAGCGCCGCGGGCGCGGCGTCGACATCGCGCAGCACCAAGCGGAAGCGGTTGCCGGCCAACGCGCCACGCCTTAGCTTGCGGGCATTCCGGGTCGCGGCGACCACCTCGATCCCGTCGTCGATCACGCCGCCGGCGGTTAGCGCGCTACCCGGCATGTGGATGCTGAACCACTGCCCGGTGACCGCGTGGCGGTCCTTGAGGCCAGCGTACTCGACCGCCCGGCGGCGAACGCCGAGGTGGTCGGCCAAGCGCTTGGCGGCGGCCTCCGTTGTCCAGCCGCGCTTGCGCACAAAGAGCATCAAGTGCTCGCCCTCTCCCGACGGCGTAAAGCCGAGCTCTTCATCGACCTGGAAGTCGTCCGGAACGTGCCGCAGCCGTGCTCTGCCCAACGGGCAGCCGTGAGCGTACGGGAGGCCGACGAGGGGATCCGGGGCGCCGGACACCTCTGCGTGAGGCGCACGCCCTCCCCGGCCGAACCCTAGCGAATCTTCCTCGCGAGCCACTATCCGGGCGCTTCCGCCGGTGCCAGGAGGGCGACCGCCATCGCGGCGACCCCCTCGCCCCGGCCGGTAAAGCCCAGCCCCTCGCTGGTCGTGGCCTTGATGTTGACAGCCGCCGTCTCAAGGCCGACCGCGCGCGCGGTCGCTTCACGCATGGCGTCGATATGGGGCGCGAGCTTGGGCGCCTGCGCGATCACCGTCGCATCGACGTTGAGCGGGATCCACCCGACCGACCGCGCCTGCTCGACGGCGGCATGCAGCAGACCGGCGCTGTCGGCGCCGCGCCACGCCGGGTCGCTGTCGGGAAAGTGCCGGCCGATATCCCCTAATCCCGCCGCGCCCAGTACCGCATCGGTGATGGCGTGCAGCAGGACATCACCGTCGGAGTGGGCCAGGAGTCCGCGGCAATAGGGAATGCGGACGCCGCCGAGCACGAACCCGCCACCACCTTCGTCGAAACGGTGGACATCGAACCCCTGGCCGATGCGCATCACGGCTCTCCGGCCGGCCGGTCCGGCGCGAAGCTAGCCAAAATCAGGGATGCCAGATGGAGGTCAGCCCGGCGTGTGACTTTGAGATTCGTCGCCTCACCCTCGACCAGGAGCGGACGGCCGCCGGCGGCCTCCACGGCCCAGGCCTCGTCGGTGACGGGCGAGCCGGCGGCGACAGCGGCGCGCAGAGCGGTACGGAGGAGATCCAATGGAAAGAGTTGCGGGGTCTGCGCGTGCCACAGGCCGTCACGATCGACCGTCCCCTCGACAACCCCGGCCCCGTTGCCGCGTTTCAACGTATCGCGCACCGGCATCGCCAACAGCGCGCCGTCCGGATGGTCGAAACCGGCGTCGAGCAGCCGTTCCAACTCGCCGGCGGTTAGACAGGGACGCACGGCGTCGTGAACCAGCACCCGATCCCCGGCTCCGGCCTTGACGGCTAGGTAATCGAGGGCCGACAGCACTGAGTGGCACCGCTCCGCCCCGCCAGCTACGCGGTGGATCGGCTTGGCGTGACGGTAGCCCAGATCAGCCCAGCGGGCGTCGTGATCCGCAACGGCGACTACCACCCCATCCACCCGCGGATGGTCGAGAAGGCGCTCAAGGGACCACTCAATAACCGGCCGGCCGGCCAGGTCGAGATACTGTTTCGGGCGGTCGGCTTCCATGCGCCGCCCCACGCCGGCGGCGGGCACCACCGCCCACAAGCGGCGGCCCGTCACTCCTCCACCACCTGGTAGAAGACCTCGTCGCGCCGGATCATCCCCAACTCGCTGCGCGCCCGCTCCTCGATGGCGTGGAGACCTTCCTGGAGGTCTTCCACCTCGGCGGCGAGGGCTTCGTTCCGCTTTGCCGCCTCCTCATTGGCCGCCCGCTGCTCGGCGATCGCCGAGCGCAACTGAATGAGGTCGGGAACACTGCCATCGCCCAACCACAGGCGATACTGCAGCACCGCAAGAATAATAGCGAGACCGACAATCGCCCAGCGCACCTCGGCCCTCCTGCGCCCTCCCGCTCCCCGAAGCGGTCACCCCCGGGTTGCCGGCAGCGCGTTACGTCCGGCGTAGATCGCATCCACGCCGAGGATCTCTTCGATCCTCAACAGTTGATTGTACTTCGCCACCCGGTCCGAACGACACAAGGAGCCGGTCTTGATCTGGGTTGCCGCCGTGGCGACGGCCAAATCGGAGATCGCCGCGTCCTCGGTCTCCCCGGAACGGTGCGAGACCACCGCCGTATAGCCGGCAGCGTCGGCCATGCGGATCGCCTCCAACGTCTCAGAGACGGTTCCGATCTGATTGAGCTTGATGAGAATCGAGTTGGCGATGCCGCGTTCGATCCCCTCTTGCAGGATGACCGGATTCGTTACGAAAAGGTCGTCGCCGACCAACTGGATGCGCTGCCCCAGGCGCTCGGTGAGCACGCGCCAGCCGTCCCAGTCGCCCTCGTCCATCCCGTCCTCAATCGAGACGATCGGGTATTGATCGACAAGGCCGGCCAGATAGTCGGCGAAACCGGCAGCATCAAAGCTCCGGTCCTCGGAGGCCAAGCGGTAGGTACCGTTTTCGAAGATCTCCGAGCTGGCCACATCCAGCGCCAGAAAGACCTCGGAACCGGCCTTGTAGCCGGCCTTCTCCACCGCCTCCAGGATCAACTCCAAGGCCGCCTCGTTGGAAGGCAGATCGGGCGCGAAACCGCCCTCGTCCCCGACCGCGGTGGACAACCCGCGGCCATTGAGTACCGCCTTTAAGGCGTGAAAGATCTCAACGCCGCAACGCAGCGCCTCGGAGAAACGGTCGAAGCCGACCGGCATTACCATGAACTCCTGGATATCGACACTATTGTCGGCGTGAGCGCCGCCATTGACGATGTTCATCATCGGCGCCGGCAACACCAGCGGCGCCTCCTCCTGCCGAAGGTGGCGGAAGAGCGGCAAGCCACGGGCGCTGGCCGCCGCCTGAGCCGCGGCCAGCGAGACCGCCAACACGGCGTTGGCGCCCAAACGCCCTTTGTTCTCCGTACCATCGAGCTCAATCATGCGCCGATCGAGGGCAGCCTGATCGAAGGCGTCCATCCCAGCCAGGGCCTGGCGGATGGTCGTGTTGACGTTCTCCACCGCGCGGCGCACGCCCTTGCCCAGGTACCGGCTGGCCTCGCCATCGCGCAACTCCACCGCCTCGCGGATCCCGGTGGACGCCCCGGACGGTACGGCGGCCCGGCCGAACTGGCCGTCCTCCAGATAGACATCGGCCTCCACAGTCGGATTACCGCGGGAATCGAGGATCTCCCTCCCGATAATGTGTTCGATCTTCGCTCTGTTCACGCCTGATTGCTCCATTCTTTACTCGTTCTCCGCAAACCCTTTCGTCTTGACCAGCCGGTCCAGTTCCACAAGCGTCTCCAACAACGGCCGCATCTCCCCCAACGGCCACGCGTTGGGGCCGTCGGAGAGGGCCCGGTCGGGGTCGGGATGGGTCTCCATGAAGAGCCCGGCCACCCCCGCTGCCACCGCCGCCCGCGCCAACACCGGCACGAACTCCCGCTGGCCGCCCGAGGCGGTGCCCTGCCCGCCGGGTAGCTGCACGGAGTGGGTGGCGTCGAAGACTACCGGACAATCCGTCTGCCGCATGATCGCCAGCGAACGCATGTCGGAGACGAGATTGTTGTAGCCGAAGGAGACCCCACGCTCGCAGACCATCAACTGCCGGTTGCCGGTCGCGCGCGCCTTGTCGACGACGTTGGCCATGTCCCACGGGGCAAGGAACTGCCCCTTCTTCAGGTTCACCGGCAAACCCTGCCCGGCCACCCGCTGGATGAAATCCGTCTGCCGGCAGAGGAAGGCCGGCGTCTGCAGCACGTCGACTACCGCCGCCACCTCGTTCAACGGCGTATCCTCGTGAACGTCGGTGATGACCGGCACCTCGATCCGCCGCTGCACCTCCTCCAGGATCGCCAGCCCCGCCTCCAAACCGGGCCCTCGCGGGCTGGCGTGGGACGAGCGGTTGGCCTTGTCGAACGATGACTTATAGATGAACGGAACGCCGAGTTCCCCACACAGCTCTTTCAGTTCGCCCGCGGTCTCCAGCGCCAACTCCCGGGACTCGACCACGCACGGCCCGGCGATGAGAAAGAGGGGCTCGCCAAGCCCGACCCGGAACCCGCAAAGATCGATACCGCTCAATTTCCCTTCCTATTCAGACAAGTGGGCGCGCTGCTGTATCGCCGCCCGGATGAAACCGGCGAACAGCGGATGGCCGTCGCGCGGCGTGGAGGTGAATTCGGGGTGGAATTGACAGCCGATAAACCACGGATGATCCGCCAATTCGACCACCTCGACCAAACGCCCGTCCTTCGACCAACCCGAGAAAGACATCCCGGCCTCTTCCAGCACTTGGCGGTAGCGGTTGTTGAACTCGTAACGGTGGCGGTGCCGTTCGACGATCACCTCTTTACCGTAGATCCGTTGAATCAACGAGTCCGGCGTCAGCCGGCAAGGCTGCCCACCAAGGCGCATGGTGCCGCCGAGATCGGACCCCTCGTCCCGCATCTCCAACTGACCCTCCTCCGTCATCCACTCGGTAATCAACGCGATCACCGGATGGTGCGGGTGGCGGGCGAACTCGGTGCTGTGCGCCCCTTCGAGCCCCGCTACATTGCGCGCGTACTCGATCACCGAGACCTGCATGCCGAGACAGATCCCCAGGTAGGGAACCTTATTCTCGCGCGCGTAACGCACCGCCTGAACCTTGCCCTCGATGCCGCGCTCACCGAACCCACCCGGCACCAGCACCGCATCGGCCCCGTCCAGCAAGGAGGCGCCCTCCCGCTCCAACACCTCGGAGTCGATATAGCGGATGTTCACTCGCTGCCGGGTCTGTACGCCGGCGTGGCGCAGCGCCTCGTTGAGCGACATGTAGGCGTCGGAGAGTTCGATGTACTTGCCGACCATGGCGACCGTCACCTCGCCTTCGGGGTGGGCCATGGTCTCGACCACCCGGTGCCAATCGGCGAGATTGGCCGGCTGCAACTCCAGACCCCACTTCTCGGCGACGATGACATCGAGGCCCTGATCGTGGAGCAGCTCGGGGATCTTGTAGATGTTGTCCACATCGAGGGCCGAGATCACCGCCCGCGGCTCGACATTGGTAAAGAGCGCGATCTTCCGCCGCTCATCCGCCGGGATCTCGCGAGTGGCGCGACAGACCAGGATATCGGGCTGGATGCCGATGGAGCGCAACTCCTTGACCGAGTGCTGAGTCGGCTTGGTCTTCATCTCTCCGGCCGCGCCGATGAACGGCACCAGCGTCAGATGGATGAAGAGGCAGCGATCCCGCCCCAACTCCGTTCCCATCTGGCGGATCGCCTCCAGGAACGGCAGCGATTCGATATCGCCGACCGTGCCGCCGATCTCAATCAACGCCACATCGGCGTCGCCGACCCCCTCCTGCACGCACCGTTTGATCTCGTCGGTGATATGCGGGATCACCTGCACCGTGCCGCCCAGGTACTCGCCCCGACGCTCCTTGCGGATCACGTTTTCGTAAATACGGCCGGTGGTGAAGTTGTTGTTGCGGCTCACCGGGGTACGAACGAAGCGCTCGTAGTGGCCCAGGTCGAGGTCGGTCTCGGCCCCGTCGTCGGTGACAAAAACTTCGCCGTGCTGGAAAGGGCTCATCGTGCCCGGATCCACATTGATGTATGGATCGAGCTTGATCATGGTGACCGAGAGGCCGCGGGCCTGCAGCACAGTACCCAGGGAGGCAGCGGTGATCCCCTTGCCCAGGGAAGAAACCACACCGCCGGTAATAAATATGAAACGTGTCATGGAGAGCCGCAGTGGCAGGCCTTTCGGAATGCGCGAACCTTAGCAGAAGCGCGGGATGAGGGCAAAGCGCACGCCATCAGCGCTCGCGTGACTCCTGAAGGCCGGTTACCGCCTGTCCTTCTTCCGGGCCAGGGAGAAGACCAGCGTGCGTACCGCCTCGCGGTCGGTATCGGCCAGGAGGCGATAGGCGCTCAGAAGACGGGCTTCGTCGTCGTCGATGCGCAGGGTACCGGAGGGGGTGTTGGCTACGGCTCCATCGGTCTCACCGGCGCCGGACAGGTCGTAGGCCGCACCATTGATCTCTGCCACTTGCGGGCGCATGGGCGGCTCGCCGTCCTGGAGCCACACCCGGCGCACCCCCAGCACCTCGGCCACGACGGCCATTCGCGTGGTATTGGGCAGGGCGCTCCCTTCGAGCCATTTGCGAACGGCCTGACCGGAGACTCCAAACAACCGGCCCAACTCCTTCTGGCGGCCCGATTCGTAGCCCAGTGAGGTCAGGGCATATACTAGGCGGGCGGCAAACTCCCGGCGGAAGGACTCGGTTCGATGGTCGGCTACCATCGGAGAAGATTAAGAGTCCTGGTCGTTATTCTCAGTTCCCGTCAGTAGTAAATTTGGTTTCGGCGCCCTCCACCCCGGTCCATTGCAGCCGCAGCCCCGGCGCCCGCCGGAACTCACGCCGGACCCAGCAGCCGGCCACCCCGATTAGGAGATCGTCGCAATAGATCAGCGGAATCTGGCCACGCCGCCACGGCGGGACGCCGCACGACTGGAAGATGCGCTTAAGGCGGTGGCTGTCCGAGGCTAACGCCGCCGGACGCAAGCGCACGGTCAACGATTGGCCGCGCAGCGCCGGGTCGAGCCCAGTCCCGGCGCCCGATACGGCGTGGAGGCGGCCGGCGCCGTCGAGGTCCAACTCCCCGTTCAAATCCCACGGCCACGGCCCCACCGCATCGGGCCGCGCCTCCTCGCCGGGACGCAGAAGGTGGAGCCGGTCCCGGTAGCGGCGCACCGTACCCTCCGGCCATACCAGTTCGGGGTTGCGGTCTTCACCGGCCTCCAGGAGCATCGCCAGTCCGGCCTCCAGACGGCGGCGGTCCGGCGGGCGCACCCCGCTCCGGCGCAGCCAATACCGGAACGCCGCCCGCCGCCGGGGCGCCGGCAGCGCGGCCAACCCCTTGGCGGAGGGCCGGAGATCTCGCGCATCCGGCATTGGGGGGCGGAGGCCCCCGTTCAGGGACGCCGTGAATCCATCCCTGGAGGCTTGACGGTCGCCTTCCGGGCGACCGACACCCTGAACGGGGGCCTCCGCCCCCCAATGCCGGATGCGCGAGATCTCCGGTTGAGCCTCTGGCGTCACCGCCGCCAAATCCGAAGCGGCCCGTTCCGCCTCGGCGTCCGCGGCAGCGGCCAGCAGGTCGGCCGCCGCCGCCAGCCGCGCCCCCGCTTCCGGCCAACGAGAGGCCAGCAGCGGCAGAACCCGGCGGCGCAGAAAGACCCGGTCCAGCCCCTCGTCGGCGTTGGAAGGATCGTCCACCCACTCCAGTCCGTGAGCAGCGGCGTAGGCGGCCAGTTCCTCGCCCCCGAAACCGAGCAACGGCCGCACCAACACGGCTCCGCCCAGACACCGCGACGCCGGGATCCCCGCCAGTCCGTCCGCCCCCGCGCCCCGCATTAACCGCAGCAACACCGTCTCCGCCTGGTCGTCGCGGTGGTGGGCGAGCACCAGGCACTCGCCGGACGCGACCTCTTCGCGGTAGACGGCGTAGCGGGCAGCGCGGGCCGCCGCCTCCGATCCATGTCCGCCGCTGGACTCGACCACCGCACGGCGAACCGTCAGCGGAGTCTCCAGCGCCGCGCATACGGCGCGGCAGTGCTCCGCCCAGCGGGGCGCATCGGGATGCATACCGTGATCGACGTGAAGCGCCGTCAACGGCGCCGGCAGGAGATGGCGGGCCGCCGCCAGCGCGTGGAGGAGAACGTGGGAATCGCGCCCGCCGCTGAAGCCGACACGGTAGGACGCGGCACGGGGCGCCAACGCAAGCAGGCGCCCGGCGACAGCGGCGGGCGTAAGCACCGCTACTCCTTGTACTGGCCGATCCCCGCCAGGCGGCGGTGGCGGTCGGCCACCAATTCGTCGGCGCTCATCCCCTCCAGCCGCGCCAACTCCTCGCCGAAGACGCGCCGCAGCGTCTCCGCCATCCCGTCGTAGTCGCGGTGGGCGCCGCCCAGGGGCTCTTCGACCACTCGGTCGACCAAGCCGAGTTCGTGTAGGCGCGAGGCCGTCATCTGCATCGCGTCGGCCGCCTCGGCGGCGCGCTCGGCGCTCTTCCAGAGGATCGAGGCGCACCCTTCGGGCGAGATTACCGAGTAGACCGAGTATTGGAGCGTCAACAGCCGATTGCCGACCCCGATGGCCAGCGCTCCACCCGATCCGCCCTCCCCAACGACAGTACAGATAACCGGTACCCGCAGCATCGACATCTCGGCCAGATTGCGGGCGATAGCCTCGCTCTGGCCGCGCTCCTCGGCGCCGACACCGGGATAGGCCCCCGGGGTGTCGATGAAGGTAATGATCGGCATGCCGAAGCGCTCGGCCAACCGCATCACGCGCAACGCCTTACGATACCCTTCGGGCCGCGGCATGCCGAAGTTACGGCGCACCTTCTCCTTGGTATCCCGCCCCTTCTGATGCGCGACCACGGCCACCGGCCGTTCAGCAAGACGCGCCAGCCCGGAGACAATGGCCGGGTCGTCGCCGTAGGCGCGGTCGCCGTGGAGCTCCTGAAAATCGGTAAAGATGCGCGGAATATAGTCGAGCGCGTGGGGCCGCTCCGGGTGGCGGGCCAACTGGACGACCTGCCAGGCGGAGAGGGAAGAGAAGATCTTCTCGGTCAGACCGCGGCTCTTCGCCTCGAGATGCGAGATCTCCTCATTAATATTGATCTCGGTGTCGTTACCGACATAACGCAACTCTTCGATCTTCGCCTCCAACTCGGCGATGGGTTGCTCGAAATCGAGAAAATTCTTTGTCATAGCCCCCTCTGACAATCACGGCACGCGCCGCGCGCCCCCGCTACTCAAACACCACGATCGAGCCTTATACGATAACATGACGCCACCGGCCCGGCAGGATCATGGCATATTCACAAAAACGCAGACCGTACCGAATGAGGAGGAACAATGCGGCTGGCGACGCTCCATAACGAGGACCATATGGGCTGGGGGGTCATTCACGGCGACGCCGTCCTCCTGCCGCCCGGCGACCAGGCGCACCTGACAACCCTCCAGGAAATTATCGAACGCGGCGACCCTCCGGCTCCGGACGCCGGATGGACCGGGATTCCGTTATCGGAGGCGCAACTGGCCGCTCCGATCCCCTCGCCCCGGCGCAACATCATGTGCCTCGGCATGAACTACGCCGAACACGCCGCGGAGTCCCAGCGGGTCAAGGGCGACGCGCTGAAGCTGCCCGAAGCGCCGGTGGTCTTCACCAAAGCGACCACATCGGTGACCGGCCCCTACGACGATATCCCCCTCGACCCGGCGGTGACCGAACAGCTCGATTGGGAGGTGGAGCTGGCGGTGGTCATCGGCCGCGGCGGGCGGCACATTCCGGCGGAGCGGGCGCTGGAGCACGTCTTCGGCTACA
>SKJZ01000205.1 GCA_007121755.1 Halorhodospira sp.
CGATGGCGCGGGTGAGGTGGTAGTGGGCGGCCAGGGAGTCCGGGTTGAAGATGCCGCCGGGGTGGGTCTCGTTGACCTGCCCGACGACGATCATGTCGTGGAGATTGAACCGTTCCTGGATCTCGTTGTGCAGCACCCGGTCGGGCTGGTCCGCCGCCAGCATGTTCTCCGGATCGGTGTCGATCTGGATCATCGGGATCAGCGCCCCCAGCGCCAATACCACGACGGCCACCGCCACAAAGACCCACCGGCGTTGCACGATGCACCAGTTCGCAAGCCGCGCGCCCATTGCCATCCCCTTAATTGTTGTCGATCTATAGATCAATAGAATCGAATATATAGGCCAGAAGAGAACATTTCAAGAGTGTAGTTAACACTTGCCCCTAATTTGGCGAAGGATACGCGTCCGAGATCACGCGAGGCAAGGGATCGAGGGTTCGGCATCCCCTTAGAAGACGATGTTGAGCATTACGATCAGCACGATCAGGAAGAGCACGGTCATGATGCCGCCGGCCCGCATGTAATCCTTCACCCGGTAGCCGCCGGGCCCCATGATCAGCGCATTGACCTGGTGGGTCGGGATCAGGAAGGAGTTGGAGGTAGCGAGACCTACAGTCAGCGCGAAGACCGCGGGGTTGGCGCCGGCCAGCACGGCGATATTCACCGCCAGGGGCACCAACAGCACGGTTGCGCCCACGTTGGACATTACCAGGGTGAACACCGTTGCCAGGGCGGCCAGAGCCGCCTGCAGCGTCCAGATGGGTACATCGCCCAATAGCTCCATGGACTGGTAGGCAATCCAGGCCGCCGTGCCGGTCGTCTCCACCGCGAGACCGAGGGGGATTAGACTGGCGAGGAGGAAGACCGATTGCCAACCCACGGCCCGGTAGGCCTGGTCGATGGTGAGTACTCCGCTGATGATCATGCCGATGGCGCCGGTCATCAGTGCGGCGGAGAGCCGGATGTCGGTAAACAGGATCAGCCCGAGGGCGATGAAGAAGAATACCGCCGCATGCGGGATCTTGTGTGGACGCGTCTCTTCATACGGATAGTCCGCGGTGACCACCGCGAAGTTCCGATCCTTTTCCAGTGCCGCCAGATCTTCCCAGCGGCAGTGTTGAACCAGCGTATCGCCGGCACGTAGCACCAGATCACGCAAGTTCTCCCGGATGACCTCCTCGCCACGGTGGACAGCGAGCACTGCCATGCCGTAGGTCTTGCGCATGCGGATGTCGCGTAGCGAGCGCCCGATCATCTGCGAACCGGGAGGGATTACGACCTCGGAGACGCCGGCTTGCCCGGGGTTCAACACCTCGGTGAAGTGGTTGAGTTCGTTGTTGTAATGCCGAATTCCGAGATCTTGTGTCACCGCGTCGAGCGCCGCCCGCGGTCCGCTGAGCGCCAGCACGCTACCGGTGGTGATCGTCACATCTCGCGCCGGCGCGATCCGCATGTCGCCGGAACTGTCCATGGCGACGACGGTCAGGTGGTGGTGGAAGATCTCCTCCACCTCTTCGACGGACTTGCCGACCAACGGGCTGTCAGACTGCAGGAAAATCTCGTGGATCTCACCCTCGAGGCCGTAGGTGTTGCGCAGGTGTTCGAGGGTGCCGACGCCCTCGTTGCCTTTGTTTTCGGTAACGGGAAGCACGTAGCGTCCGGCGATGATGAAGTAGAGGATGCCGGTCGCCAGCAGTGCTAAGCCGATGGGGGTGACGTCGAAGAGGTCGAACGTCTCCATCGGCTCCATCCCCTCGGGCAGTGCGTGGTTGGAGGTCAGAATAAGGTCGTTGAGCAGGATCAGCGGGCTGGAGCCGATCATGGTCAGGGTGCCGCCGAGGATCGCCGAAAAGCCCATCGGCATCAGTAGCCGCGACATTGGCAGCCCAGTGCGAGTGGAGATACGCGAGATCACCGGCAGGAAGAGGGCGGCGGCGCCGATGTTCTGCATAAAGCTGGAGATAACGCCCACGGTGCCGGAGACGGTGGGAATAACGCGTTTCTCGGTTGCGCCCCCGACGCGCAGGATAAAGGAGGCGACCTTGGTCATGATTCCGGTCTTGTCGAGTCCGGCGCCGATAATCATCACCGCGATGATGGAGATCACCGCATTGCTGGCGAAGCCGTCGAACAGCTGATCCATCGGAACGAGGTTGGGAACGCCGGGGACCACTGAAGTCAGGCCCAGCAGCACCATGATGAAGACAGCCACGACATCGACACGGATGATGTCGGAGACGAAAAGGAAGATGGTGAGGGCGAGGAATCCGAGGACCCAGATCATCTCCGGGGTAAGTGTGATCGACTCGGCCAAGGCGGTTCTCCGTTTCCGGTATGGTTATTCGTAGGTGGAACGAAACCGCAGAACCATATAGTAAGTTATATGCATATGTCAAAAAATGCTCTGACGGCTGATCCATTAACGCCGTCGTCGAGGGATGGATTCACGACGTCCCCGTATGGGTGCTACCTGACAATACTTGCCGAAAAGTTAGTAATGAATCGGAGCCAGCGGGCAGTCGTCCGGGTTGAAGTCCGGGTCGTCAATGCGCCCGTGGATCGCCAGGATGGCCTCGTCTTCGTTGCGGTGGATGTTCTCCCCCCCAATCTCCTTGCAAAGCCCCGCGCCTTTCATCGTCTCCAGGACTTGCAGCTTCATACCGGCCAATACCAGCGTGATCCCGTTGTCGTGCAGCCGCTCGCGTAGGGCGTGCAGGGTCTCCACGCCGGAGGAGTCGACGGCGTTAATCCCGTCGCCGACCAGAATCAGGAAGCGCGCCCGGGGGTACTCGTTGTTGGCCTGGAGGACCACGTCCTCCAGGTGGCCGACATTGCCGAAGTAGAGCGCGCCGTCGAAGCGCAGGGCGATAATGTGCTTGCTCTCGCGCAAGCCGAAGCGGCGGGCGTCGCGCAGGGTGCCGTCGGCGTGGCGGGAGAGGATTACCGTCCGCGGCCGCATGGAGCGGTAGAGGTAGAGGACGATGGCCAGCGCTGCGCCGAGCATGATGCCGTAGTCGAGGTGGGGCGCGAAGGCGAGGGTGGCCACGAAGGTGGTTGCGGCTGCGGCGCCGTCGTGGCGGTGGGTCCGCCAGATGCGCGGCACGGCCTGAAGATTCACCAGCCCGGCTACGGCCATGATGATAATGGCGGCCAGGACCGACAGCGGCAAGTGGTAGAGCAGGGGGGTCAACGCCAGCAGAGTGAGCGCCACCAGCAGGCCGGCGAAGACGGATGAGAGACCACTGCGGGCTCCGCCATTGTAATTGACAGCAGTGCGTGAGAAGGAGCCGCTGACCGGAAACGCCTGAGAAAACGCGGCGACCAAGTTGCCGAGCCCCTGCCCGACCAACTCCTGGTTGGGATCGATCCGGTCGCGCGTGCGGGCGGCGATCGCTTTGGCGATGGACACGGCCTCCATAAAGCCGACAAGAGCGATGACCGCCGCCGTGGTGACGAGCGTGGCCAGCGTGCCGAGGTCGAGTACAGGTAGTGCCGGAGTCGGGATGCCTTGAGGTACGTTACCGACGACCCGTCCGCCCAACTCTTCGAAGCCGATCACATAACTGATCGGGGTGAGAACGAGGACCGCCGCCAGCACACCGGGGATTCGCGGCACCCGACGGCGACACGCAAGCATAATGGCGATGGCGGCCAAACCGAAGAGAAGTGTGGCCATATGGGTGTCGGGAATACGGCCGAGCACCCCGGCGATGCTTGCCAGGAAGGCGCCGCCCCGCTCGATCGGCACCCCCAACAGGTCGTTTAACTGAGAGAGCGCGATCACGATTGCGGCGGCATTGGTGAAGCCGACAATAACAGGATGGGAGATGAAGTTGACCAGAGTGCCGAGCGAGACGAGCCCGAGCACTAACTGAATGATACCGACCAGGAAGGCCAGAGCGATGGCCAGGGTGATGAACTCGCCGCTTCCCGGCTCAGCAAGGGGGGTCAGCGCGGAGGCGGTGAGCAGGGCCACGACGGCGACGGGGCCGGTGGCCAGTTGTGGCGAGGAGCCCCAAACCGCGGCGGTAATGACGGGCAAGAATGCCGCGTACAGGCCGTAGTACGGTGGTAACCCGGCCAGGGCGGCGTACGCCATGGACTGAGGCACCAGTACCAGAGTCACCACGATTCCGGCGATCAGGTCGGCGCGAATAGTCTCCGCGGTGGGGCGGCGCCACGATGAGAAAGGTAGCAGCCGGCGGGCGATGGCCCGCCGGCTGCCGGTACTGTCAGAGGGCATCGAGCTTCCGCATCGACGACGGCAACAGCCCAAGGTCGACCAGGCCGGTGATGAAAGCCTTGCCGAAGGTCGCCTCCTCCTCGTAGAGCATCTTGTAGTACTGGATCTTCATCGTCATCGCGCTGCCCAGGACGATGGCGCCCATGGTGATGGGCGCGGAGAGGGCCAGGGTGGACATGCCGGTGATGCCCTGGCCGAAAGTGCAGCCCATGCTGAGCACGCCGCCCATGCCCATCAGCACGCCGCCGATGATGTGGGTAAAGAAGTCGCCCTTGGAAACGAACCACTCCACCCGGAACTTCCGGCTGATCAGCGACCAGACGAACGAGCCGACAATGACGCCCAGGACCACCATGATCCCCACCGTCAGGACGGTGGAGTCAAAGCCGCGGGTGGTGAAGTTCAGTGTCTGGGCGATGGGGGAGACGAAATTGACCCCTTGGGGACCGAGCGGGCCGGCCCGCTCGGGGCGGCCCTCGGCGCCGGGCTCGGCCAGGAAGTCCCAATCCTGAACGTACTCGCGCAGCGTGTATTGATCGCCGAAGTCGTCTTCGACGAAGACGTTGCTGGAGACCACCCAGATGCCGACCACGCAGAGGCCGATCATCAGGCCGCCGAAGACGTGGTCGAAGTTGGTGCGGAACTCGGCGGCGCGGAAGAGCAGAAAGAGCAGTCCCCCGCCAATGATCACCGCTGCCGCCGCCCGGATGATGCCAGCGGCGTCCGCCCCACCCAGCACCGCGCCGATGTCCTGGCCGTGGCGCAGGGTGATGGTCAGGTGCTGCGTCCAACCGTGGAAGAGCAGGGAGTAGAGGGTGGCGTCGGTGCCGGGGAGCGGGTTCAGCATGAACCAGGCCACAGTGCCGAGCACAATAGCCACCACGATGGACTTGAGGTTCCCCCCACCGATGCGCACCACCGTCTTGTTGCCGCAACCGCTGCCCAGCGTCATGCCAATGCCGAAGATCAGCCCGCCCATCAGGGACTCGATCCAGCGGAAGTTCGGGTTGCGGAAAGGCGGCACCGATTCGGCTGCGTTCACCAAGCCCGCTATCTCCAGGAATGTGACGCCGAAGATGGCCACCACGATGGCCAACAGCCAGGCGCGCATGCGCCCCCAATCTTGCATGTTGACGATGTCCGAGACCGCACCCATCGTGCAGAAGTCCGTCTTGTTGGCGACCGCGCCCATGATCGCGGCGATGCCGAAAGCGGACCACAACAGGAACCAGTGCGCCGCGGTGAACGATTCGAATACCATCGGGGGTTCTCCTCCCTAATCTTCTGGTATCGGCGTCAGCGGATGGTGGTGCTGGCCGAGTCTTCCTGTCCTTCGCTGTCGACCCAATTCAAGGTGACGGTGTCCCCCGAGGCGGCGCCGCTGAAGCGGAAGTTAACAAGCGGGTTGGCGGCAACGCCCGGTCCCCAGTACGAGTTCATGACGGTGCGGCCGTTGTGTTCGGCCCAGAACCGCTGAATGAAGTGGGCGGGAACGAGTTCGCCGGTATCGGGATCCTCCCGACGGCCGGTCTCCATGATATGTGTGATCAGGCTGCGTACCTCGCAGACATCGCCATCGTGCATCATCGCCCGCATGCGGATCGTGTCGGACATGGTCATCTCCTCCAGTATTCTGTCGTGGGTCGGATCAGCAAGCGCCGCCGACCGGCACGTTCACGGAGCGGCTGGCCTTGTACAGGCCGTTGCCGGATTTCACCACGGCGGTCACGTTGCCCGTATCGGCCATCTTGATACGGGTGGAGACGTACGCGTGGTTTTCGCCGAGGAATTCATAGTGGGCGACCAGCGGAACATCGTTCTTCTCCGAAAAGACGGAGATGCTCTGGATATCGTCGATCGCCGCGTTGACCGTGATCGGCACCGATGCGCCGTTTTCGGCGGTATCGGGGGCCTCAATGGTGATCCGGTCATCGGTGCTCGCATCGGCGCGTTGGTGAAGCGCTTCAAGGGCGTCCTCTTGATCGCTCCCCGACGCAAAGGCGTTCTGCGGCCATGCGGCGGCGAAAGCGTTCTTGATGGTGAGCAGGCCGGTGCCGACCCCGGCGGCCAGAACCGCCCCGGCGGCGGTTCCTTTGAGCAACATACGGCGGATGGTGTTCATGTCGGTTTCCTCCCTACGCTTTATAACGTAGACCTGTTGAGAGCCGCCACGGTTCGGGTCGATTTGCCGAATCTCTATGGGGCGGCCGGATTTTCGATCACCACTTCGGCACGGTCGGGGTCGACGGCGTTCCCGGCGTGGTCCACCAGTGGACCTCCATCGTCGTTCCAGCCACGTATTCCGAGCTTGAGGTTGCGGACCCGAAGAAAGCCGAGCTCCTTCAGAGTGCGCACCGCCAAAGCGCTCCGTCTTCCCGAACGGCAAATGACGACAATATCTTCTTCGCGCCCCTCCGCCAACGCCGGTTCCGTCTCTTCGAAACCGTATTCACTAGCGGGCTCCAATACGCCGCGCGGCACGTGGAGAGCGCCCTCAATATGCGCTGCCTGATACTCAGCGGGCTCCCGTACGTCCAGTAGCAGAGGAGCGGGGCCGTCGAACTCGAGTTCGGACATAAGGTCGCAGGGGAAGATCTCCTCCACGTCCCGGAGCGCCTCGGCCACTAATTGCTCGAACGTCTTCATTAAAACCCCTTGGCTGAGTTGTGCCTCACCCGGTACGCGCATACCTGCCTTTGTGCGCGGATAGGCCGGCCGATCTTGTAGCCGACGGCGCACTATTGTCGTGAAGAACGCGGAAGGCGGAGAATATCCTTGACAGGGTATGGATGGGCGAGTCGGTATCCCATTTGGGGGGTGGTTTCAGTGGTAACTCCGTTGCCGGGTCAGTCCCAGGTCGACGGCCTTGACCGCCGCTTCGACCCGGGAGTGGACTCCGAGCTTGCGCAGCACCGACTTGACGTGGAGCTTCACCGTGCCGTCGGAGATGCCGAGCCGTCGGGCAATATCCTTATTGCTTTCGCCTTCGGCCAGATGCTCGAGAATATCCCGTTCCCGGGGGGTCAGCATGGCAAAGGGATCAGGCGGAACGTCCTGGGGCTTTCTGTCGGGAGCGAGTGTCCGCGCCAGTGCGTCGGTAAGGCTGGGGGCGATGGTCATCTTGCCCTGGAGCGTTTCGTGGAGTGAGGCGAGTAAACGCTTCGGTTCGATGTCCTTGACCAAGTAGCCTTGCGCCCCGGCGCGGAGGCACTCGAAGAGATCCCGTTCATCGTCGCTGGAGGTGAGCATCACCACCGGCGTGTTCGGGTGCGCGGCGCGGAGCCGCCGCAGGATCTCCAGCCCTCCGGGGCCGGGCATGAGCAGATCGAGGAGTACCAGATCGGGCTGGAACTCCGTCACGAGGGAGGGGATATCTTCACTGCCGTCGGTCGCCCGGACCTCGTTGTCTTGATTCGTTAATAGATCGCACAGAGCGCTCCGGCAGAGCGCGTGGTCATCGACTAATAGTATGCGCATGGTCGGGTTCAGGCCCCCTGTTGCCGGTGGCCAGGTACCGATCCTTCGGCGCCCGGGCGAGGAAAAAGAACCCGTACACGGGTCCCCTCACCGGGCTCGCTCTCGACCTCGAGGACACCGCCGAGGCGTTGAGCGCGTGCTTCGAGCCCGGACAACCCCATATGATACCCGGTATCGTCGTCGCGGTCGCCCCCGCGCGGGGGATCAAAGCCCGAGCCGTCATCCTCAACCAGGATATCGAGTTGCGGGCCTTGCTCCCGAAGCAGGACGCGGGCGTTGGAGGCGCCGCTGTGTTGTCGCACATTGCACAGGGCCTCCTGGACAATGCGCAGGACTTGCAACTCCTGTTCGCCGTTCAGACAGTCCGGCTCCCAGTCGTTGAGCAGGCGGATTTCGATAGCGCTCTCGCGCCGGAGGTGCAGCACCAGACGCTCCAGCGCGGAGTGCAGCCCTTCACCGTCCACCATGCCCCGGAACTGCCCCATCAGGGTGCGCAATTCACGGTAGGAGCGGTCGAGATCCCGCCGCAAACGCCGCATATGGGCGGGTAGCCGACGTTTGTCTTCCGGCTCCCCGGCGGCCGCCTCCATCTGCCGGATACGCATGCGGAGCGCCGACAGGGTTTGAGCCACTGAGTCGTGCAGTTCGTGGGCCAGCAATCGGCGCTCTTCGTTAATGGAGACCCAACGCGCCTTGCGGTCGTCACGGAGCCGCTGAATGGAGAGGCCGATGTGTTGCCCGGCACGGGTCAATAGTTCGCGGAGCGATTCGGAACACGCAATGCGGTCTTGGTCGATGACCAGGCTGTAGACCCCGAGCGTCCGCCCTTCGCCGTCGGGAATGGGGATCGCCATCAGCGCGGTGTCGGAGGCGTCGGGGAGGGGCGCCCGCCCGGTCGCTTGAATGCAGGGGTCGAAGCCGGTCTGTCCGCGCATTTCGCCGGTGTTGGAGGCCGTCCAGCATGCGCCGGAGCACTCATGGCAGAGCTTGCCGTCGCGGGCGAACTCCGGGTCGACGCCGGTGAACGCCGACAACCTCAAACCGCCGTTCTCATCGATCAGCCGCACCCATGCGGCGCGGGCTCCGATGGTCCCAACCAAAGGCCCCAGGCAGCGTTCGAGCAGTTCATCGGTGGAGCGGGCGCTGCCGCAAGCGGTGGCCAAGTCATTCAGTAGTTCGGGCGCCGCGGGTGTCGGGCACGGGCGGGTACAGTGAGAGAGAGAGGTATGCGGAGCGGAGCGGAGCGGTTGTGCGGAGGGTGTCGGCGACGGTTCGGTGTAGCGGCGGCGGAGCAGGGCGGCGGTCGAAGCGGCTCCAAAAACGAGTATCAGCGCGGCCGCCGCAGCGGTGGCGCGAGGGGGGAGGTGAGCGGCCGCCAAAATGGCGACAGCCGCCGCAATCAGCGTCGCCCCAATGCCGACCAGCGGCCAGACAATACCACGCGGCCGCCCGGCGGCGGGCGGAGGCGGAGCGCGGTCCGGACTGCTGTCGAACGGCCACCCCCCGGTGGGTATTGACCGACCGTGGAGGGGCTGAAACTTCATGCCACGGCGCCAATCGGCAGCCCCGGAAACATGGGAACCGTCTACAGTGGCCATCTCTCTCCTGTGCGGACCCTTCGTACTGTGGGCCTCTGGCGGTGCAATGCGCCACTTTGCCGCATGCACGCTTTAATATATCCATGTAACCGGGGGAAATAAAGTGCTGCGTGTCAGGAGGAGGTCTGAAAGGCGTGATCGACGGATCTGCTTGTGACGAAATCTACGAACCTGGAGGCCCAGGGCGTGGTCCGTGTGTGGCGGAGATGGGCGTAGGATGCCACGGTGTTTCCGACCACCAGTCCGTCCCAGCCGTTGCCCAGACCTTCACCGCGCACCATCCGGTAAGCGTGCGGCAGGTCCGGTACCGGTTGCAGCAGGCGGGAGTAGTGGAATTCGTGGGCGGGGATCTCGCAGCCGCCGGGCGCGACCGGTGACCAGGGCGCCTCGCCGGTCGGTGCCAAGCGCACGTAACCCCGGCCTTGGGGCCGCGGCTCCATGACGACATCCACCGGCAATACGCCGGCCATGGCGTGAGTGCCGGCGGGGCCGCGTATTGTGCGGGCGAGATAGATCAATCCGCCGCACTCGGCATAGATCGGCATGCCGGCAGCGGCGGCGAGGCCGATCTGTCGGCGCAGGGTAGAGTTGGCTTCGAGCGCCGCGGCGTGACGCTCCGGAAAACCGCCGCCGATAAAGAGGCCGTCCACCGAGGGTAGCCGGGTATCGCGTAAGCTGTCGAAGAAATGCAGCTCCGCTCCGGCCTCTTCGAGCGCCTGCAGATCGCCAGGATAGTAGAAGTTGAAGGCGCGGTCGTGGGGGATCGCGATGCGTATCCGCCGCCCGCCCGGCGCCGGCGTACCGGCGCGGTCGGCATCTTTGCGGGCGGTTGCGGCGGGCAGGGAGCCGCCGGCCTGTTGCAGCGCCGCGAGATCGATCCGGTCGCGTACCCTGGCGGCGAGGGCTTGGACCACCGCCCGGGCATCCGCCTGCTCGTCGGCCGGAACCAATCCGAGGTAGGGATCTTCAATATGGAGTGACGGGCTTTCCGGTAACGCGCCCAGAACGGGGATGTCGGTATAGCCCTCTACTGCGGCGCGCAGTTTCGCTTCATGGCGGGCGCCGCCGACCCGGTTCAGAATGACACCGGCGATATTGAGTCCGGGTTCAAAGGCCTGCTGCCCCAACAACAGCGGGGCGATGCCCCGGCTCATGCCGCGGCAGTCGATGACCAGAACCACCGGGGCACCCACCAAGCCGGCGAGGGCCGCGTTGCTGTCCGATCCTTGCGGGTCGACGCCGTCGTGCAGCCCCTTGGTGCCCTCCAGAAGGCAGAACTCCGCGCCGCCACCGCGGCGCAGTAACTCCTGAATGATCTCGGACGCTTCCATGGTGTGGAAGTCGAGATTGTGGCAGGGACGGCCGGACGCCAGCGTCAGCCAGCCCGGATCGATGTAGTCCGGGCCCTTCTTGAAGGTTTGGACGGCGACGCCCTGCTGCGCCAACGCGGCCGAGATGCCGATCGATACGGCGGTCTTGCCGGACGACTTGTGCAGCGCGGAGAGGTAGATCTGCCGGGACACGGGGCAGTTTCCGGGCCGGGCTCAGCCGTGGCTCGCGGCCGGGGCCGGCTCTTCTCCGCCGCCGCTCTCGTCTTCCGCGGACGGCTCAGCGGCCACCGGCTCGTCGACCGGCTCGTCCGGCAGGTGTTTCGGCGTCAGCGCGAGAAAGCGCAGGGCGATCATGGCGATCAAGACCACCAGCGCGATACCGCCCAACCCCAGCAGAAGCTCCGGCGCGGTCGGGGTGTAAGAGGCGGCACGGCCGTCGAACACGGCGCCCGACACCTCACGTCCGGGGAAGAGCTGAAGCGGGTACGATTGGGCGCCGACGATCATTACGAAGACGTGGGCGAAGCCGCCGATCAGCACCATGATCGATGCGGCGGCAAGCGCGCCGGCGCGCCGGCGGGTCGCGCCGTGGAAAAGAAGAACCGCGGGAACGATCCCGCCAATCACGACCTTCCCGAGCCACAAGGTCGCGGGGATGCTGCCCCCCTCCAGGAGTAGGAAGCGGACAACGTCGTGGCGGCCGGGAGTGTAGAGCAGCGTCAGGAAGTGGATGGCCAGGAGCAGCAGCACGGCCATCACGAAGACGCCCATCATCCCCGATATACCGCTCAGCAGTTGCTCCGGCGCGCGGCGGCCCTGGCTGCGCATGACCGCGAGGAAGAGAAGGCTGAATGCGGCGGTGCCGTAAGCCAGCGATGCGGCTATAAACAGCGGCGCCATGATGGCCCCACCGTACGCCTCACGCGCCAGCAGGAAACCGAAGATCGAGCCGGTGCCGGTGGTCAGGATAATGCGCCAGGCGAAGGCGACGGTACCGGCCTTCGTGCTGTGGACCCGCATGCGCGGCTCCATCAACGTCCACAGATAGACCGCCACTATGGCCAGAAATCCGGTGTAGAGCAGGATGTTCCAGGCGAAGATCGAGCGCAGGTTGTAGTGGGTCATGGCCACGATCAGGCGATCGGGCCGGCCGAGGTCGAGAACCAAAACGGTGAGCCCGCCGATGAGTAACGCCACGGCCAATACACCGGATAGGCGCGCCAACGGCTTATGGTCGACGCGGCCGAAGACCGATCCCACCGACGCGACGTTGAGCGCTCCGGACGCCGCCAGGATCAGGGTGACGGCGAAGACGTGGGGTACGCCCCATACCACCTGATTGTTCATGCCGGTGATGTGGTGCCCGACCGTGGCCATATAGGCGGCGGCGGCGAGCCCGGCCAGGACGACCACCGCCGCCACCGCGGCGAGGGTCCAGAATGGAGCAGGTTGTTGTTGGCCGATCAGTTGATAGCGTATACGTGACGCCATGATTGGAATCCTCTACGAGAGCCCTTGGTAGCGCACTCCGGTGTCGAGTTCGAGGTCGGCGCGCACTGATTCGGCGCCGTATTCGGCAATAGCGCGGGAGATCCGGCTGCGCGGGTCGTTCAAATCGCCAAAGATCAGGGCGCCCTGGCCCCTCTCTCCGCACGCTTCAACGCAGGCGGGGAGGACGCCTTGATCGATACGGTGGACGCACAGGTTGCACCCCTCGACCGTCCCCTTGCCGCGTGGGTGGTTGGGGGAACGTGACGCGACCGGTTCATGGACGAAGAAGCGGACCTGGTAAGGGCAGGCCATCATGCAGTAACGGCAGCCGATGCAGAGATGCTTGTCGACGAGCACGATGCCGTCGTCCCGGCGGAAGGTGGCGCCGGTGGGACAGACATACGCGCAGGGCGGCTCGGCGCAGTGCTGGCACATCATCGGCAGCGACGTCTGCCGCCCGTCCCGCTCGGTGACGGTCATCTTGCGAATCCACTTGGCATCGGTCTCGGGCCGGTCGTGACCTTCCCAGCCATTCTCCTCCCTGCACGCGGTAACGCAGGCGTCGCAGTCGACCCGGCAGCGATTGGTATCCACCAACATGCCCCAGCGCACTTGATCGCTGGCCGGCGTTCCTTCGGGGCGCGTCGGTACCGAGGCGTGAACCAGGAAGACACCGGGGGCGATAGTGAGCCCGGCCAACGCCGCGGCGCCGCCAAGCAGGCGCCGCCGGCCGGCGTTTACCGGGCTGTCGTTGCGTTGCTCGTTGCTCATTCGTCGTTCCCCTCGTTCACTGCTGCTCCCGGTTCGCTGCTGTGGCACGCGAAGCAGTCGAGGCTGACGGCGGAGTAGCTGTGGCAGTTGGCGCAGAAAGCCAGCCGTTGCCGCGGGGTCAACGGCTGATCCGCGATCACCGGCTCCCTTACCGCGTGACAGTCGACGCACGCCTGCAGATCGCGTTCCGGACGCCGAACGCCCTTACGTACCGAGTCGCGCTTGTGCTCATCGAGGATGTGCATGTGTTGGCGCCGCATGGTATCGGCGTCCTCAATACACTCTTCACCTTGCGGCGCGGGTAGAGCGGGGACGGGCACGCGTCCGCTCCGCTCCCGCTCCTCGCCGCTCCACGCCATGGCGGTCGCAGCTACGGCGACCGCCACCGTCCCGGCCAGGGCCGCGGTGATCCACCGCCATCCACGCGCCTTCTTTATCACGGCTCGCCTCCTACTCTCCAAGCCCCATCTCGATATACCCGGTGGGGCAGACGTCCCGGCAGATATGGCAGCCGATGCAGCGGCTGTAATCGGTGAAGACGTAACGCCCCACGGCGCGCTGGTTCTTGGGTACCCGCTTCACCGCCTCCTGCGGGCAGTAGACGACGCAGTTGTCGCACTCGAAGCAGAGGCCGCAGCTCATGCACCGCTCGGCCTCGGCCTTCGCCTCTTCGGCGGAGAGCGGACGGATGCGTTCGTCGAAGCTGCCGATGACCTGATCCGCGCCGATCTCCACCCGCTCCCGATGGTGGCGCGGAGTCGGTTGGAAGTGCCCGAGATAGAGGCGGTCGTGACGGATCATCTCGACGGCTGAGCGATCCTCGTAATTGTGCACGGCGAAGTCGCTCTCATTGGTGCCGCGTACGTACTGCGGTTCGTAGGCCTCCGGCTCGCGTCCGGCGCGGCGGAGCGATTCCAGCAGATTGAAGTGGTGGACGTTGATCTTCGGCCGCCGCACCGGTTCGCCGCTCTCCAGGTAGTGGTGGATGCTCTCGGCGGCGGACCAGCCGTGGCCGATGGCCGTGGTCAGCAGGTGGGGTTGCACGATATCGCCGGCGACGAAGTGGCCCTTGCGCCCCTTGACCTGGAAGTGCGCGTCGGCCTCGATGAAGCCGTGGCCGTTGTTCAACTCATCGATTCCCTCGAGGTTGCCGCGCTGGCCGATCGCGGAAATGATCAGGTCGGCCTCAATGGTGAAATCGGTCCCTTCCTTCGGAATCGGGGTGTTGCCGTCCATCGTGCACTCGCAGAAGCGCATCCCGGTGGCGCGCCCGCTGCTGTCACGGATCACTTCCCGCGGCATGACGCCGTCACGGATATCGACACCTTCGCGCTGCGCGTCTTCCACCTCCTGGTCGGACGCGGTCATCTCCGCCCGCGAGAAAAGGGAGGTGAGGGTGACGTTGGCGCCCTCGCGCATGGCGAGCGTGGCGGCGTCGTGGGCGGTGTAGCCGAGTACGACGCGCTCCGGGCTCGCCTCGTCGGGCAGGTCGGCGCTGTAGCCCAGGCGCCGGGCCACGGAGGCGACGTCGATGGAGGTGTCGCCGCCGCCGATGACCAGAACCCGATCGGTTACGGCGGCCAGACGGCCCTCGTTGAACGCCCGCAGGAATTCGACGCCGGTCAGGCAGTTGGGCGTTCCGTCCCAGCCATCGACGGGAAGGCCACGGCCTTCGTGGGTGCCGACGGCCCAGACGATGGCGTCGTACTCCCGCTCGACCTGATCCATCGGGACGTCCTGCCCGACGCGGCAGCTGGTACGCACCTCCACACCGAGCTTAAGGATACGGTCGATCTCGGCGTCGAGCACGTGGCGGGGCACCCGATAGCCGGGGATGCCGTAGCGCATCATGCCGCCGAGGCCGTCGTGCTCCTCGAAGATGGTGCAGGCGTGTCCGCGCTTGCGCAGTTGGTAGGCGGCGGAGAGGCCGGCGGGGCCGCCGCCGACGATGGCGATCCTGCGACCGGTGTCGGCGCCCGGCTCGCCGAAATCGAGGTCGTTCTCACGGGCGTAGTCACCGATGGTGTGCTCCACCGCGTTGATCGAGACGTGGTCCTCAACAACCCTCCGGTTGCACCCCTGCTGGCAGGGGGCCGGGCAGACGCGCCCCATGATGGCGGGGAAGGGATTGGCCTCGGTCAAGCGGCGGAAGGCGTGAGCCTGCCACTCTTCGCCCTCCGGCGGCTTTTCGAGCCCGCGGGTGATCTGCAGCCAGCCGCGAATGTCTTCGCCGGCCGGGCAGTTCCCCTGGCAGGGCGGCGTGCGATGCACATAGGTCGGACACTTGTAACTGTGTCCGGCCTTGAAGATCTCTTCGCGCCAGGGGCGGTGGCCTCCGTCGCCGTCTTTGTAACGACGGAAGGTAAACGCCATATCCTCTGCTTTGGTCGCCATGTTCTTTACTCCCCCATTTATCGTTCGCCTGGCGTTTCGCAGCCGGCGGTTAAATCTCGCCCCGGTCCAGCCGGAGGGCATTGCCCACCATCTGGTGCAGACTGACGATCGTATCCATGGGCAGATCGTAGTAAGGCAGGACCTTGGTGAACTGTGCTTTGCAGATGGCGCAAATGGCCGCCATGTGGGTGACGCCGTGCTCCTCCATCGTTTCCCGGAGGGCGTTGACGCGCGGCAAGGCGCCCTTGACGCGTATCTCCATCAGCTCGTCGGTGAGCAGGCCGCCGCCGCCGCCGCAACAGAAGGTGGCGTCGCCGATGGTGCTGTCGGCCATGTCGTGGAAGTTCCGCACACTCGCCCGGAGCAGAGCGCGGGGGATCTCCATCTGGCCGCCCGGTTTATCTCCCATGCGCGAGGCGCGGGCCACGTTGCACGAGTCGTGGAAGGTCAGTCCGATATGGTCGTTCGCGGTCGGATCGAACTTCAGCACGCCGCGCTGCATCAGGTCGTAGGTCAACTCGCAAATATGCTGCGGCACCGGATAGTTCGGATCGAGTTGATTCTGCAGCGCGCGCGCATACTCGTCGTTCTCGTCAGCGCCGTGGCCGATGCCGGCCAGGGTGTTCCAAAAGCTGTACGCAACGCGCCACGCGTGTCCGCACTCGCCGACGACAATACGCTTCACCTTGAGCTTTAGTGCGGCCTCGCGGATGCGTTCGGCCACTTTCTTCATCTGCTCGTAGTTGCCGATGAACATGCCGAAATTGCCCGCTTCCGCGGCGTGGCTGCTCAACGTCCACGACAGCCCCGCTTGATGGAAAACCTTGGCGTAGCCCATGAGGCCGTCCACATGGGGCTCGGCGAAGAAGTCCGCCGAAGGCGTGACGAGGAGAATGTCCGCCCCCTCCACATCGAGAGGGATCTTGACGTCCAATCCCGTCTCGTCCCGGAGGTCCTCTTCCAGACCCTCCAGAGTGTCCTCCAAGGCCGGACCGGGGAGCCCCAGGTTGTTGCCGATCTTGTGGACCTTGCCGAGGATCTCGTTGACGTACTTCTGGCCAAAACCGGCGACATCAAGGATCTCGCGCGCGGCCATGGAGATCTCGGCGGTGTCGATGCCGTAAGGGCAGTAAACCGAGCAGCGGCGGCACTGGGAACACTGGTGGAAGTAGGTGAACCACTCGTCCATGACCTCGCGGGTCAACTCCCGGCCCCGCACCAAGCCGGGGAAGTTCCGCCCGGCCGGGGTGAAGTGGCGGCGGTAGACGTCGCGCATCAGGTCTTGCCGGGCCACCGGCATGTTTTTGGGATCGCCGGTTCCTAGGTAGTAGTGGCACTTGTCGGTGCAGGCGCCGCAGCGCACGCAAGAGTCCAGATAGACCCGAAGGGAGCGGCTGCGCTCCAACAGCGTTTCAAAATGGGCGAGGGCGCGGTCCTGCCAGTCGTCGGGGATCTCCCCCGGAAACCCCAGCGCTTCCTGGTGTTGTGCCGAGGCGGGATAGGACCGTACCGAGGCGGTGGCGTCCGGCTTCGGCTCCGGGGTGAAGAGCGCCTCGGAGTCTTTCGGCACAGCCGGGATATCGAATTCTTTCTTGCTCACAGCGGCGGAACCCCTCTAGCGGTTAGTGCGTTCCAGCTCGGCGGCCCAGGGCGCCAGGCGGCGGCGCTCACGGGGGGTGTCCGGCTGATTGCGGGTGGGGCTGAAAAAGACGCCGGCGGCGTGCAACAGCTTGCTGAACGGGAAAAGGACCATCAGCAGAGCAACCAACAGCAGGTGTATCAACAGCATCGGATCGGCGGGCAGCGGTTGCCAATCGAAGCGCATCAGGCCGAGAAAGAAGGCCTTGACGGCGACGATATCGGTGGGCGCCAAGTACTTGATCGCCAGCCCGGAAGCGCCGATGGCGATGAGCAGGGCCAGCATCAGGTGGTCGGACGGCCCCGTGATATAGCGGAGGCGGCTCACGCCGATGCGCCGGATCCACAGGCCGGCCAGCGCCGCCACCATGGCGAAGGCCGCATAGAGGCCGAAGGGTTGAACCCATACAAGCACTTGCGGCACCGGCTCGACGAAATAACGCAAGTGGCGCAGCAGCACCAGCAGTAGAGCAACGTGGAAAGCCCAACCCAGCAGCCAGATCCACTTGTTGGAGCGGAACAGGCTGCTGAACAGCGCTACCTCGCCGGCGACGCGAAGGGCCGCGCCACCCCGGGAGGTCGGAGCAGGGGTGGTCGGGATGGAGAGCGGCGCCGGGGTACGCGCATAAAGCATAATGCGCGCCCCCAGCCCGGCCAAAAGGATGGCCGTAGCCGCGTAGAAGAGTATGGCGAAGGTTGCCGTTACCACTTCAGACCGTCTCCCTATTCGTTGATTCCCGGGGTTGGCGGCACTACCGGTGTTCGCCCCGTTAGACGCAGCCGGTGGGTTTGGGCAGACCGGCGTACCGGCACGCCTGCTTGGCCGGGCCGTACGGGAACAGCTCGTACAGGTACTTGCTGTTGCCCTTCTCCGGGCCGAGGCGCTTGCCGATCTGCTTGGTCAGTACGCGAACAGCAGGGGCGATCTGGAACTCCTCGTAGTACTCACGGAGGAAGTTGATGATCTCCCAGTGCTCTTCGGAGAGTTCGCAGTCGTCCTCCTTAGCCATGATCTCGGCCAACTCCTTGGACCACTTGCTCAAATCCTCAATGTAACCCTCTTCGTCGGTCTCGACGGTGACGCCGTTCACTTCGTATGCCATCGGTTATTTCCTCCTCGTTTCCTCATAAAGTGGATTCGTAACCCACTGTCTCATCGGCCGGCACGGTTCCGTGCGGGCGTGTCGCATCTCGCAACCGATCGGCGCGGTTAAACCCACGCTTGGTGGGGGCCGTGCTCCGCCACCAACCGGACGAAGCCGTTGTAATCGACCACCTGAACGCCGTCGGCGACCGTGCTCTGATCGACGCCTCGCGCTTCCAAGTCCGGCCCCAGCACATAGACCCGGCCCTCGCTGGCCGGCGCGGCCAGTTGTTTGGCGGCACCGGTGCCGGCAATGGCCCCGTACACACCGTCTTCAATGAGCAGCAGACGCCCATCGCCGAGGTGCGCCAAGCAGGATGCCAGATCATTGGTCTGCATGGGCGATTTGTTCACTGTGTGCAGCATTCCACTCAATCTCCCCGGCTAGAACGACATCACGACTTCTTGCTCGGCCATCAAGGCGGTCATCCGCGCGCGGTCGACCACCTCCACCGGTACCACCAAGTCGTCGGTCGTCATCCCCCGTTCTTCAAGGGACTCGCGCTCGACGTAGAGCTTCTCGATGTCGTACCCCTCGAGCGCCCGATAGGTCGGTGCGAAGTTCTTCATTTCCAAAACGTTGGCGTTCTGCCCCTTGCGGAGCTGGAACACACCGTCGTCCAGGAAGGCGAGGCTGACGTCCTGGTCGAAGGCGGCACTGATCAGCACCACCTCCAGGCTCTCCAGCGCGTAGATCGTCCCGTGGGGCGCCTTGCGGTTCACAAACATGAACCGTTTGACCTCACCGGGGAAATCGTCTTCAAACTCGTCGCTCACCGTCCGTTCTCCTCTTTGCGGTTTGCGGACTGAGGTCGCCGTGGCGACCGGTCAGTCGCCAAAGGTGACCAACCGGTCGGCCTGGATGCCGATCTCGACCAACTGACCCAATCCGGAAATGCGGAATCCGGGGGCCAGTACCTCGTCTTTGATACCGCGGCGCAGGGCCGCGGCAACGCAGACGACAAGATCGATGCCGTGGGTTTCGGCCAGTTGCGACCAGCGCCTAACGATGTTCCGATCGTCCTGCTGCGGCTCCTGCAACCGGGTGGCGTTGTTCACGCCATCCATGTAAAAGAAGATCCGCGGCACCTCGTGGCCCTCTTCCAGGGCCGCCTTGGTGAACAGATAGGCGCTGTCCGACGCTTGATGCTGATAAGGCCCTTCGTTAATCAAAATCCCGAATCGCATGGCCTTCCCCCGTTAAAACCGCAGGTGGGCTGAGGCATTCAGCGTGTTCCGGGCGCCCCGCCAGTTATCGATGTGGTGCTTGGTAAACGGCAGACCGGTCAACTCGAAGAACCGCGACCATCCGATACGCTCCACCCATTCACCCATGCGCTCGTAGTCCCGCGCGTCGTCACGGTAGGTGTGGAGGATCTTCTTGACCATCGCGGAGACTTCCGGCCACCGCGGCGGGTTGTTGGGCAGCCCGGCGCAGACCAGCTTGTGGAAGGTCGGGGCGCCACGCGCATTGGAGTGGTTGCCACCGATCCAGATCGCCAGTTTGGAGTGCTCCGGGTCGTTGATCTGCATCGGCGGGCAGGGCGGGAAGCAGGCACCGCAAGCGATGCACTTCTTCTCGTCGATCTCCA
>SKJZ01000090.1 GCA_007121755.1 Halorhodospira sp.
CCGACGAAGGCGCCGGTGTTCACATCCACGGTGGTCATGGCCTCGGTCTGATCCACCACCAAGTGGCCGCCCGACTTCAGCGCCACCTTGCGCTCCAGGGCGCGCTGCAACTCCTCCTCGACGCCGTAGAGATCGAAGATCGGACGCTCGCCGGTGTAATACTCCACCCGCCCCTCCAACTGCGGCAGGAACGAGCGGCAGAACGCCGCCACCCGTTGGCACGTCTCCCGGGAGTCGATCCGCACCCGCTCCACCTCGCGGCCGGCAAGGTCCCGCAACGCCCGCAGGGCCAGCGGCAGATCTTCGTGGACCAGCGTGCCGGGGGCGGCGCTCTCGGCACGCTCCCGGACCGAGCGCCACAACCGCAGGAGGAAATCCCGGTCCGCCGCCAAGGCCTCCTCGCCCGCCCCCTCCGCGGCAGTACGCAGAATGATGCCGGGGGCTTCGTCGGTACACAGCCCCTCGGCAAGCTTCCTCAGACGGGTGCGTTCCAACTCATCCTCGATTCGAGTCGACACACCGGCCCCGGCGGCTCCGGGCGTCAGTACCAGGTAACGGGAGGGCACGGTGATCTGGGTGGTCAGCCGGGCGCCCTTGCTGCCGATGGGGTCTTTGATGACCTGGACCAGGACCGCCTGCTGCTCACGGACCAGATCGGTAATCGGCGGCGGCTCACCGCCACCACGGTGTTGCATGTCGGAGACGTGAAGAAAGGCGGTCCGATCGAGGCCGGCATCGACAAAGGCCGCCTCCATGCCGGGGAGCACGCGCTTGACCACGCCCTTGTAGATATTACCGACCAGCCCGCGGCGGCGGGCGCGCTCCAGTTGGATCTCCTGAAGCGCGCCGTTCTCGACCAGAGCGACTCGGGTCTCACGGGGCGTGACGTTGAGCAGGATCTCCTGACTCATCCGCTCGCGCCGGCTGCAGATAGCGGAGAAGGGGTGTGGGGGGCTCCATACGGGGAACGCTGTGAATACTTCCCTGTACGCTCGCCGACGGCATCCATGCCGTCGGACGCCCCCGTATGGAGCCCCCCACACCCCTTCTCCGCTATCTGCAGCCGGCCGTGCATCATTGAGATCACCAGCTCGGAAGCCACGGGATCGAGAAGTCATCCAACAGCAGCGTGGTCTCGAACAGCGGCAACCCCATCACTCCGCTGTAACTGCCGTCCAAGTGCTCGATAAAGACGCCGCCGCGACCCTGGATGGCGTAACCGCCCGCCTTGTCACGCGGCTCCCCGGTAGCCCAGTAGCACCGCCGCTCCTCTTCGCTCATGGCGCGCATGGTTACGTGGCTGACGGAGAGCCGGGTCGCCTCCCGGTCGTCGGCCAGCGCCACGCCGGTCAGCACCCGGTGGGTGTTGCCGGAGAGGCGTTCCAACATAGCGAGGGCGTCCGCCTCGTCCCGCGGCTTGCCCATGATCTCCTCGTCCAACACGACCACGGTATCGGCACCCAGCACCGGAGCCGGCGGCCTCCCGCCCAGCCCATTGTAGCCGGCACGGGCCTTCTCCAAGGCCATGCGCAGCACGAAGACCTCGGGCAACTCGTCCTCGCCGGGGGTCTCGTCCACCGCAGCGTCCACCACCTCAAAACCGATCCCGATACGCTCCAACAGCTCCCGGCGGCGGGGCGACTGCGACGCCAAGTAGATAAAAGACTCCATCATAACCGCTCTCCAGTGGCTTACCGGAAGCTTGGCAGCGAAGGCTGGGGTGGGGGCACCCGTTCAGGGTGTCGGCCGCCCGGACGGCGGCCGTCAAGCCTCCAGGGATGGATTCACGGCGTCCCTGAACGGGTGCCCCCCACCCCCAGCCTTCGCTGCCAAGCTTCCATCAGCCTCGATGATACGGATGGCCGCTAAGCACCGTCCAGGCGCGGTAAATCTGTTCGGCCACCACGACCCGCACCAGCATATGGGGCAACGTCAGGGCTGAGAGCGACCAAGCGGTGTCGGCGCGGGCGAACACCGCTGTACCGAGCCCGTCCGCACCACCCACCACCAGAGCGAGTTGGCGGCCCTCGTGGCTCCAACGGTCCAACCGCCGGGCCAGACCCTCGGTACTCCACGACTCACCTTCGACCGCCAAGGCCACAACCCGGGCCCCCTTGGGTACGGCGCGCAGCAGCCGCTCCCCCTCCTGCTCCATCGGCGGAACGCCGCCACGTCCGCCGGGGGCCACCTCCGTCAGACCGAACTTCCAGCCGCCGGCCAAGCGTTTCGCATATTCGTTGAAACCCTCACGAACCCACCGTGGCGGCTTGTCGCCTACCGCGACGAGTTGGATGCGCACGGCTCGTCCATCTGCCACAACCGCTCCAGACGATAAAACTCCCGGCTTTCGGCGGTCATGACGTGGACCACGACATCACCCAGGTCCACCAGGACCCAGTCGCTGCCTTGCTCACCTTCGACGCCCACTGGCGAGACGCCTTCACCCTTCGCGGTCTCCACCAGGATGCGCGCTATCGCCTGCACATGCCGCCGCGAGGTGCCGGTGGTCACCACCACCAGATCGGTCACCGGGGTGCGGCCGCGGACATCAATAAAGACCGTATCCTGAGCCTTGATGTCCTCCAAAGTCTCGCGAACCAGCGCTTCCAGCGCCGGCGGAGAGATCACCGTATCATTCATCAACGCAGTACCTCATAGCTGAGGGTAACCATAAAATCCATCCGCCACCACGCGCCGCCGCGCCTCCTCCGGCATCAGCCCTCGGACCGACCGCCCGGTGGCCAAGGCCCGGCGAATACCGGTGGCGGAGATAGCGAGCGGCGTCACCGGCATGAGGAAGACCCGCCCCGCCTGCTTCTCCCGTAACGCTTCCGGTATGTGCGCCAGACGCCCCTCCATCCACTCCGCCAACGCCTCCGGCATCTCCCGGACAGTGCCGGGCCGCTCCGTCACCACGATATGAGCCAAGTCGGCCAGCTCCCGCCAGCGATACCAGGAGGGCAGGCTGAAAAAGGAGTCCCGCCCCACGATAAGACAGAGGGCGTCATCGGGCATCTCGGAGCGGAGATCGCTCAGCGTATCCAACGTATAGGAGGGGCCGTCCCGGTACAGCTCCCGGTCATCGACCGTTACGTTGGGATCGTCGGCCACCGCCGCGCGGACCAGGTCGGCGCGCGCGCGGGCGGCCGTGGACGGTTGCCCCCGGTGCGGGGGCTTGCCGGCGGGAATCAGCCTCAACTCCGACAGCATCAACGCCTGGCGCACTTCCTCGGCCGGACGCAAGTGCCCGTAGTGGATCGGGTCGAAGGTTCCACCCAAGATCCCGATGGCGCGCCGAGCGCTGTGCAGACCTGAATTCACGCGGCGATCAACGCCTCACATGGCCGTTGCCCAGGACTATAAACTTCTCGGTGGTCAATCCCTCCAGCCCGACCGGCCCGCGCGCGTGCAGCTTGTCGGTGCTGATGCCGATCTCGGCGCCGAGGCCGTACTCGTGGCCGTCGGCGAACCGGGTGGAGGCGTTGACCATCACCGAGCTGGAGTCGACTTCGCGGAGAAAACGCATCGCCCGGCCGTGGTCCGCGGTAACGATGGCGTCGGTGTGGCCCGAGCCGTAGCGCGCGATATGCGCCACGGCTTCGTCGAAGCCGTCGACCACCCGGACCGCCAGAACCGGCCCCAGGTACTCCGCGCCCCAGTCGCTCTCGTCGGCGGCCACGGCCCCCTCCACCAGCGGCAGGGCGCGCGGGCAGCAACGCACCTCGACGCCGGCGGCACGCAGCCGCTCACCGGTCTCAGGCAACACCCGGTCGGCGACGGAGGCCGCCACCAGCAACGTCTCCATGGTGTTGCAGGTGCCGTACCGCTGGGTCTTCGCGTTGATCGCGACGGCCACCGCCATATCGGGATCGGCGTGGTCGTCGACATAGACGTGACAGACGCCGTCCAAGTGCTTGATAACCGGCACGCGGGCCTCGGCGGTAATCCGCTCGATCAGCGACTTGCCGCCACGGGGGACGATCACGTCGACATAGCGGTCCATTTGGATCAGCGCCCCCACCGCGGCCCGGTCGGTGGTCTCCACCAACTGCACCGCGTCGGCCGGCAGGCCGGCGGCCTCCACGGCCTCGCGGATGCAGTGGGCGATGATCCCGTTGGAGCGGATGGCCTCCGAGCCGCCCCGCAGAATGGTCGCATTCCCCGACTTCAGGCAGAGCCCGGCGGCGTCGGCGGTGACGTTCGGCCGCGACTCGTAAATGATCCCGATGACGCCCAGCGGCACGCGCATGCGCCCCACCTGGATCCCCGACGGCCGGTACGCCATGTCGCGGATGGCGCCCACCGGATCAGGCAGGGCGGCGATCTCACGCAGACCGGCGGCCATTGCCTCGATGCGGGCCGGGGTGAGCTCCATGCGCTCCACCATCGCCTCTTCCAGTCCCGCTTGGCGGGCCGCCGCCAAATCGTCAGCGTTGGCGGCGGCGATCTCGGCGGCGCGCGCCTCGATGCGCCCGGCGGCGCCGAGAAGCGCCTCGTTCCGAGCAGCGGTGGTGGAACGCGCCAGCGCCCGGGCCGCCTCTTTCGCCTTACGGCCTACCTTGTCCACGTACTCCTGAATCGTCTGTTCAGCCACTGCGCTCATACTTCCCGTTTTTGTTCCGGTGGTATCCGATGCAGATAGACTACCCGGCGCGCCGCCCGGGATAAAGGAGCACGGGGACCGTCAGCTTCCCCCGCGGTTCACCCGCGCAAGGGCGCCGACCACCGCCCTCAACTCTTCCCACGGCCGCCCCGGCGGCAACCCCTTCACCGCGCGGTCCACCCGGTGGCAACGCTGAAGCAACCGTTGCCAAAACGGCGCCGGACGGCGCCGGGCGGCGGCCTGAACCCGGCGGGCGCGGTGCTTCCACACCTGCTCTTCGTAGAGCACGCGCTCGCCGCCCCCGGCAGCCAGCCGGGCCGCGGCACGCACGTCACGAGCCAGCGCCCAGAGTACCAACGGGGGTTGCGTCCCCTCCTCCCGCAAGCCGGCGAGCACTCTCAACGCGCGCGGCAGATCGCCCTCCAGCGCGGCGTCACCCAAATCGTCCAACGAAAACCGTGTACTATCGGTCACCGCATCGGCGACCGCCGCCGCGCTCACCGCACCGGCACCCAGTGCCAACCGCAGCTTCTCGACCGCTTGAGAGGCCGCCAGCAAATTGCCCTCGGCGCGCTCGGCGACCAACTCCGCGGCCCCGGTCTCCGGCTCCAACCCCGCCTCGCGCATACGCTCGGCCACCCAGGACGGCATACGGGACGCCGGTAACGGCCAGCAGTAAAGGAATGCGCCCGCCTCCTCCACCGCCCGCGCCCACGCCGACTGCCGGGCGCCGCGCTCCAGCCGGTTGCAGGTAATCAGCAGTACGGTGTCGTCCGGAGGGGCTTGGCAGTACTCGACGATGGCCGCCGACCCCTCCCGCCCCGGGCGCCCGCCCGGCATCCTCAACTCCAGCAACTTGCGGTCGCCGAACAGTGACATGCTCGCGGCGGCGGCCACCAGGTGCCCCCACTCGAAGGCTGGATCGACGTCCAGAACCTCGCGCTCGGTATGGCCGGCGTCCCGCGCGACAGCCCGCACGGCGTCCGCCGCCTCGCGCTGCAGCAGCGGCTCTTCGCCGGCCACAAGACAGACCGGAGGCGGAGCGGCTCCGGTCAGGCGGCGGTGAAACTCTTCGGCGTTGAGCGGCACTAGAGAACCTGCAACCGGAACATCATGAGCCGAACCGCGTCGGCACGCAGCTCCGCCAGCAATTCGCGCTCCAGAACCCTACCGGCCTCGGCGTCGGCGGGATCGTGGGGGTAGGCCCGGCGGGTTTGCAGCGACTGGCGCCCAACCAGCTGTTCGCCGTCGGGCCGTTGCACGCTGTACTCCAACCGGTACTGCAACTCGTACTCGCTGATCTCCCCATCGGTTCCGACCGACAGCACTTCCCGGCGGTCGCCTTCCCCGTGGAGGACAAGCACGAGATCCGCTGCCGCGGCGCTCCCCACGTAACTCCCACCGGCGCTCTCGACGCCGCGCCGGACCTCCCGCATGAGATCGGCGGAACCGGCCCGATCCACCACCTGGACCGCACGGCCGTCCAACGTCGCGCCCCCGGCTCCCCGCAATTGCCAGCCGCACGCCCCCAGCGCCGCGGCCACAACCGACACCGCGACAAGCCGCAGCAACAGCGAAACGATGGGTTGCGACGCTCTCCGCCTATGCAAAACCGCCCCTCACCGGACGACGA
>SKJZ01000268.1 GCA_007121755.1 Halorhodospira sp.
CCGGCGGCCCGCAGCGTCTCCAGCATCAGGCAGACCACCTCGGTATCACTCTCGAAACCGGAGTGGCCGTATAGCTCCGCTCCCAACTGGACCGGATTACGCCCGCCGGCCGGCCCCTCGGGGCGGGCCTGGAAGACGCTGCCGATATAGCAGAGCCGGGTTACCCCGGCACGCCGGAGCTGATGGGCGTCGATACGGGCCGCCTGGGGCGTGATATCCGCCCGGACCCCCATCGTTCTGCCTGAGAGCTGATCGGTGATTTTGAAGGTCTGCAGATCGAGCGCCCGGCCGGTTCCGGTCAGCAGGGAGTCCAGGTACTCGATAAACGGCGGCATGACCAGTTCGTAGCCCCACGCCGCGTAAAGATCGAGCAACAGCCGCCGCAGCGCCTCGGCACGCGCGGCCTCGGGCGGCAGCAACTCGTCCACCCCGTCAGGCAGAAGCCAGCGTCTCTCCCAATACCTTTCGGAATCCATCAGCCGCGCACCCAGTAGAGCAACAACGCCCCGATCCCCATGGAGAGCAGACCCACCTTACGCAGGCTGCCGTCGTCCATCGCGGCGGCCTGCAGCAGGACTCGCCGCATAGCCCCCGGACTGGCCGCAGGCAACACCCCTTCCAAGACGAGCAGCAGCGCAACCGCGGAGAGAAGATCGGTCACCCTCGACCATCCTCCTTACCGCTCGCCAGTGCCGGCCGCTTCATTGGGGCTGCCGGCATCGAAGAAGCGGAAGAAGTCCGAACGCGGCGACAACAACAGGATGTCGTTCTTATCCTGGAAGGCCTGACGGTAGGAGCGCAGGCTCCGATGGAAGGCAAAGAAGTCCTCGTCCTGTCCATAGGCTTCCGCGAGAGTGGCCGCCGCGATCGCGTCCCCCTCGCCTCGCATCGCCTCACCGTCCCGGTACGCCTCGGCCAGGATGATCGTACGCTGCCGGTCGGCGTCGGCGCGGATGCGCTCGCCGGCCTCATCACCGCGGGCGCGGATCTCCCGCGCGACCCGTTCGCGGTCGGCGATCATGCGGTCGAAGATCGAGTCGGTCACGTCCTCCGGCAGATCGATGCGCTTGAGGCGCACGTCCAGCACCTCCACGCCGAGCGTCCGCGACGCCTCGGCGGCTTGCGTGCGCAGGATCTCCATGATCTGGACCCGCTCGCCCGAGATAACGTCCTGGACCATGCGCTTACCGAACTCGGCGCGCAGGCCGTCGCGCACGATCTCGCGGATACGGGCGTTGGCGCGTTCCGGGCTGCCGCCCACGGTGGTGTAGAAGGACCGGGGATCGTCCACCCGCCATTTGACGAAGGTGTCGACGATCAGGTTCTTCTTCTCCGACGTCAGAAAACGCTCCGGTTGGGCGTCCAGATTCTGGACCCGGGCGTCGAACTTCCGCACGTTGTTGACGAACGGCATCTTGAAGTGGAGGCCCGGCTCGTAATCCGCGGCGATGATCTCACCCAACCGGAATTTGAGGGCCACCTCCTTCTCCGAGACGGTGAACACCGAGAAGTAGCCCAGAATGGCCGCCACCACCACCAACGGCAGAACCACTGTCTTCAATAGCTGCATTACCGGATCCCCCTGTCGCGGAGCGCGTCGCGGGTTCTGCGCGTCGGCGTGACCGCATCACGCTCCGCCGGACGGTCCGCCCGCTGATCGGCGGCGGCTCCCAGATCCGGCGCCATACCGCGGCGCTCCATCAGCTTGTCGAGGGGCACGTACATCAACGGCTGGCCGCCGTCGACGTCGATCATCACCTTGCTCACGTTGGACAGCACCTCCTCCATCGTCTCGAGGTAGAGGCGCTGACGCATGATCGACGGCGCGTGCCGGTACTCCCGATAGATCGCGCTGAACCGGGACGCATCACCCTCGGCCTGGGCGATGACCTGCTCCCGGTAACCCTCGGCCTCCTCCAGCACGCGGGCGGCCTGACCGGCGGCCCGTGGCAGCAACTCGTTGGCGTACGCCTGCGCCTGGTTGATGGTGCGCTGCTCGTCCTCGCGGGCGCGGATCGCGTCCTCGAAGGCGGGCTGAACCTCTTCGGGCGGCTGAATATCCTGCACCACCGACTGCACCATCCGCAGGCCGGTGCCGTACTCGTCCATGACTCCCTGGAGCAGGCGCCCGGTCTCCTGCGCCACCTCGGTACGCCCCTCGGTCAACACGAAGTCGAGTTCCCGCTTGCCGATCACCTCGCGCAACGCGCTTTCGGTGACCTGCTTCAAGGCCTCGTCCGGCATCCGGAAATTGAACAGGTAGAGGAACGGATCGTCCACTTGGTACTGCAACGCCAGGCGGACGTTCACGATATTCTCGTCCCGGGTAATCATCAGCGCTTCGTGGAGCACCGGCCGGGTTCGCCCCTGCATGCTCTCGTACCCGATCTCGATAATCCGCCGCTCCTCGACATTGACCCGCTCCACCTGACCGATGGGCCGCGGCCAATGCCAATGGGGGCCGGGATCTGTCGTCCCGACATGGCGTCCGAAGGTCAATTCGACTCCCCGCCAACCGGTATCGACGATATAGATGCCGGACAGCCCCCAGACCACCAGCGCAGCGGCCACCAGCAAGCCGATGACACCGCCGCCGGGGCCTCTGGAGGGGCCGGACGGCATCTTACCGCCGAAAAGCTGCCGCACCTGGCCGCGCAGCTTACGGAAAACTTCATCAAGATCGGGGGGGCCTCCCCCGTTGCCACCGCCACCGCGGGATCCGCCACCCCAAGGGTCGCGGCCACCGCCACCGGGCTCATTCCAAGCCATTCAGGAACTCCGTGGTTACGTTGCGGACACCCGCTTACCGGGCGCCAGATTGTATAGACCGCTGTTGAAGGGCCGCAAGGTCGGCCACCTCTTCGCGGGCCAACCCCTCGCGGACGTGGAGACGCTCAAGCTCGTGGACCGGAAGTTCCACATCCAGTTCCATTGTGCCGCCGTCGACACAGTGCTCGGCCAGGACATTGCCGGCGCGGAACAACTGCGCCCGCAAACGCCCCTGCGCCGGTGAGAGCCGGACCCGGCGCCGGATGCGCTCAGGCCCCAGGTACTCCGCCACAACGGCGAGCAGGTCGTCCACTCCCTGCCCGGTGACGGCCGAAACGCGCACACCGTCCAGCACACCGTCCGCGCCGGAGCGGACCGCGCCAACCCCGCGGCTGCATAGATCCGCTTTATTGTATACCCGCAGAGTCGGAACATCATCCGCCCCGATCTCAGCCAACACCGCATCCACTTGCTCAATCTGGTGGTCACGCTCTTCCGCCCCGGCATCGATCACGTGCAGAAGCAGATCCGCGTCCGCCACCTCCTCCAGCGTCGAACGGAACGCCGCCACCAGATCGTGCGGCAGCCGGCTGATGAATCCAACTGTATCGGCCAACACCGCACCCGTCCCACCCGGCAACGCCACACGGCGCCACGAGGTATCCAGAGTGGCGAAAAGCCGATCCTGAGCCAGGCGGTCGGAACCGGTGAGCCGGTTGAACAGGGTGGTCTTGCCAGCGTTGGTGTAACCGACCAGCACCACAACCGGCAACTGGCGGCGGCGGCGGGACTTCCGCCCCTCTTCACGGGCGCGCCGGACCTTGCACAGGCGCCGCTCGATCTGTCGTATACGGCCGCCGATCATTCGCCGGTCCAATTCCAACTGCTTCTCACCCGGACCGCGCAATCCGATACCGCCCTTCTGACGCTCCAAGTGAGACCAGCCCCGGACCAACCGGCTGGCGATATGCTTCAATTGCGCCAACTCCACCTGCAACCGGCCTTCGAAGCTGCGGGCGCGCTGGGCGAAGATATCGAGAATAAGCCCGGTGCGATCGAGTACCCGGCAACCGAGATCGCGTTCCAGATTCCGCTCCTGAACAGCCGAGAGGGGCTGATCCACCAATACCAGTCCGATTCGGTATTCGGCCACCAGTCGCGCCACCTCGGCCACCTTACCGGAGCCGATAAAGGATCTCGGATCGGGAAGATCGCGCCGGTGCCGGACGCTCTCCACCACGTCCGCGCCGGCCGACTCGGCAAGCGCCTCGAATTCCCGGGGGGCGTCGAGGGCGTCGCCGGGCAGTTTGACATGGATCACCAGCGCCCGCTCGCCCCCGGCGGGGCGCTCGAAAAGGTCCGCGGGGCCGCCGCCCCGGTACTGATCAGATATTGCCGGCCTCCTCGATATCGATCTCGTCGGTGTGAAGCGACGCGCGCACCCGCCGGGCGGGCACCACGGTAGAAATTGCGTGCTTATATACCATCTGACTCACGCTATTACGTAACAAAACCACAAACTGGTCGAACGATTCAATCTGTCCCTGAAGCTTAATGCCGTTCACCAAATAAATGGATACCGGCACCTTCTCCTTGCGAAGCGCATTCAGGAACGGTTCCTGCAGTGACTGCCCCTTAGCCATTTCCAACGGCCCCCCGATTTTTTGTTCTAATGAGCGCTCGACTCCGATGACCGCCCGATAACACCGCTACTATCAAGTCTATCACAGCGGGTTCCGCCGCGAGGCGCACACGCCGTCCATCAGAGCCGACGCCTGTTGTATAGCCGCTTCGCCCGCGATGATCCAGTGCCCTTCTCCGTTCCGGCGGAGCCAGGTGAGTTGGCGTTTAGCGTAACGGCGGGTGGCGACAATGCCCCGCCGCACCATCTCAGGGTAGTCATACTTCCCCTCGAGATAACCCCACACCTGTCTATAACCGACAGCGCGCACCGCCGGCAGTTCCGGCGATAGATCCCCGCGCCGCCGCAACGCCGCCACCTCCTCGACCAGTCCGGCGGCGAGCATGGCGTGGAAACGCGCCTCGATCCGTTCCTGCAGCCAAGCGCGAGACGGCGGCCCCAGGATCAACTTCAGCGGCGGACCATCCAGGAGCGAAACGGAACGCCGACGCTGCACTCGGGAGAGGGGGAAGCCGGTCAACGTGTAGACCTCCAGCGCACGTTGAATGCGCTGGGCATCGTTGGGGTGGACACGGCCGGCGGTCTCCGGATCGACGTCGCGCAGCCGCCGATGGAGCGCGGGCCAGCCGCTCTCGGCGGCCTCCTCCGCGATACGGCGGCGCAATTCCGGATCGGCGGACGGCAACGGGGCAAGGCCGTGCTCCAGGGCATCGAAGTAGAGGCCGGTGCCACCGGCCAGGATCGGCACCCGCCCGCGCCGCCGGATTGAAGCCACCGCCCGGGCGGCGTCCTCCGCAAAGCGGGCGGCGGAGTATGCCTCGGCCGGATCGATGATATCCAGCAGGTGGTGGGGGATCTCCGCTTGCGCCTCAGCGGACGGCTTGGCAGAGCCGATATCGAGGCCCCGGTAGACCTGGGCGGAATCGACGCTGACGATCTCGCCGTCCAGCCGGCGGGCCAGCGCGAGCGCGACATCGCTCTTGCCGGCGGCGGTGGGGCCCATGACGAAGATTACCATCACCGCCCCCGCAGAAAGAGCCGATCCAACGCCTCGTCGTCCAGCAGCGTGTAAGTGGGCCTGCCGTGGTTGCACTGGGCCGCGCGGGGCGTCCGTTCCAGGTCGCGCAAGAGGGCGTCCATCTCTTGCGAGGTGAGACGGCGCCCCGCCCGCACCGAGCCGTGACACGCCGCGGAGGCGAGCACGCGGTGAGCCGCATCGTCGATGCCCTCGCCCCCGCCGCCCCGCTCCAGCGCGGCCAGGGCGTCGCGGACCAGAACGGCCGGATCGGCCTTCGACAACAGAGCGGGGACGGCGTCCACCCGCACCGACTCGGGGCCCGCCCGGCCCACCTCCAGCCCGGCCGCCAGCAGGGCCTCAGCGTGGAGTTCCACCCGCTCCGCCTCCGCCGGCGTCGTCTCCAGCCGCACGGGGATCAGCAACGCTTGACGGGCGACCCCGTTCTCGGCCAACTGCGCCTTCATCCGCTCGTAGACGATGCGTTCGTGGGCGGCGTGCATGTCTACCACTACTAGCCCGCGTGCCGACTCGGCCAGGATGTATGCGTTACGGATTTGGCCTACGGCGTGGCCTAATGGGGGGGCATCACCGGTTTCAGGTGTATCACCGACACCGGGAAAAGCGGATTCGATGTCGCCGGTGCCGTACAAGAGGCGGGCTTCGGCTAGCGGGAGGGGCTGCCGTTCAC
>SKJZ01000229.1 GCA_007121755.1 Halorhodospira sp.
AGGGTGTCGGCCGCCTGGACGGCGGCCGTCAAGCCTCCAGGGAAGGATTCACGGCGTCCCTGGATGGGCGCCACCGCCACCCCGGGCACCGGTTTTTCGAGGTTCCCACCCAGGTGGTCCTGGAAACCGCGCAGGCGGGCTTCACCCCAGACGGTGGACGTCGTCGGCCCCGGAAAGGCCGGCCAGCTTGCCGATCAACCGCGAGAGTTGCGCCACATCGAGCACCTCTACCGTCACCGTCACACTGTAACCATCCTCGATCTCGGCGCTCTGTACGGCGGCCAGCCGCACATCCTCACCGGCGACCACCCGGGTAATCCCGGCCAGAACCCGGTCGAGCGCGTCCGTCTGGAGGCCGATGCGCACCGGATACCGTCGCTCGGGATCGCCGCTCCAGTGAACATCGATAATCCGCTCCGGCTCCTGCTCCACCAGACGCGCCAGATCCCGGCAATCGGCGCGGTGGATGGTCACCCCCTGACCGCGGGTAATGAACCCTGTGATCTCATCCCCCGGCGCCGGCGAGCAACAGCGGGCCATGCGCGTCAACAGGCTACCAACCCCGTGGATGGTAATGTCGCCATCGCGCGGCGCACCTGCATCCCCGGTCCGGGCCGGCGGCCGCCGCACCGGCCGCGCCGGCAACAGGCGGTCGCCGATGAGCCCGGCCACTTGGCCGGAAGTCACCTCGCCCCGGCCCAGCGCCGCCAAAAAGGCGTCCAGGCCGCTGTAGCGGCTGCGCCGGGCCAACTCTTCGATGTTGACGTCTTCGACCCCCAGCCGCCGGAACTCCCGTTCCAAGGCTTGGCGGCCGGCGGCCACGTTCTTGTCGTGGTCACGCTGCCGGAACCAGGCGCGAACCCGGGCGCGGGCGCGGGCGGTATGCAGATACCCGAGTTCGGGGTTGAGCCAGTCCCGGCTGGGCCGCTGGTCGCGGGCGGTCAGGATCTCCACTTGAACGCCGTTCTCCAACGGGCGGGTCAGCGGCACCATCCGCCCGTCGACTCGCACCCCGCGGCAGTGGTGCCCCACCTCGGTGTGGATGTGGTACGCGAAGTCCAACGCCGTAGCGCCCCGCGGCAGGTCGACCACATCGCCCTGCGGGGTCAGCACATAGATCCGGTCGGCGAAGACCTCGGCCTTGAAACGGTCGAGGAAGTCTTCGTCGCCGGGCTCCTCCACCCCCTCCGGCGACTCCAGCAATTGGCGCAACCAGGCGATCTTGCGTTCGAACTCCGCATCCTGGCGTCCACCCTCCTTGTACCGCCAGTGCGCGGCGATGCCGAGCTCCGCCTCCCGGTGCATCCCCTGAGTGCGGATCTGCACCTCCACGCTCTTGCCTTCGGGACCGATCACGGCGGTGTGGAGGGAGCGGTAGTTGTTCTCTTTGGGATTGGCGATGTAGTCGTCGAATTCGCCACGGATCGGCTTCCACAGGCCGTGGACCACTCCCAAAACGGAGTAGCACTCACGCTCACTCTCGACCAGCACCCGCAAGGCCCGCAGATCGTACAACTCATCCAGGCGCAACCCCTTGCGCTGCATCTTCCGGTGGATGCTGTACAGGTGTTTGGGCCGGCCCTGGATGTCGGCGGTGATGCCCACCTGTTCCAGCGCCTCTTGCAACGCGGTGACGACGCGCTCGATGTAGCGCTCCCGGTCCTGGCGCCGTTCAGCCAGCCGCCGGGCCAATCTCTTGTAGGTATCCGGCTCCAGGTAGTGGAAGGCGTGATCCTCCAACTCCCACTTGATTTGCCAAATACCGAGCCGGTTGGCGAGCGGCGCGTAGATATCGCGGGTCTCCTGCGCCAGCCGCGCACGGACCTCGCCGGACAGGCTCCGGCAAGTGCGCATATCGTGCAGCCGCTCGGCCAACGCCAGGAAGACCACCCGCACGTCGCGCGCCATCGCCAGGAGCATCTTGCGCAGCCCCTCGGTACGCGTCTCTTCGGCCGTCAGCGCATCGTGTAGCCGCCCGATGCCGTGCATCCGGCAAACCCCCAACACCAGATCCGCGATGGCGTCCCCGAAACGCCCCCGTAGCAGGCGCTCCGCGCGCGGATTCAACTCCGGCAGGTCGTGGAGCAAGGCCGCCGCCACGGTCTCCGCGTCGAGCCCCAACTCGGCGAGGACCGTGGCCACGGCGACGGCGTGTTCGAGGTAGAGATCGCCCGAAAGACGGCGTTCCTCGCGATAGTTCTCGGCCGCCACGCGCCACGCCCGCAGCAGCAAATCGCGCTCCGGACCGTTCAGCGGAAGCCGCAGACGGGTCAGCCACGTCTCGGGTTGCAGCACGGAGAAATCGTCAAGATCGGCCAGTGCGCTCTGGACCATGTAAAAATCCGAAAATCGCCATGGGAGGGGCGGACACCATTCTAGCCGATCCAGCCTTGCGGGGCGCTGCGATGGAATTCGATCGCACGCCTTGCACCCGGCTACGGTACTGTATATATTTACAGCTATGAAGACGCTCACCCCGCGCCAACAGGAGATCCTCAACCTGATCCGCCGCTTTATCGCGGAGACCGGCTACCCCCCCACCCGCTCAGAGATCGGAGAGGCGCTCGGCTTCCGCTCCCCCAACGCGGCGGAGAGCCACTTGCGGGCGCTGGCCCGCAAGGGCGCCATACACCTCATTGCCGGCGCCTCCCGGGGCATCCGGCTGGCGGCGCCCACGGCCGGCGAGGATGAGGGCGAAGAGAGCGGCGCACGGCTCCCCGTCATCGGACGCGTGGCCGCCGGCAGCCCGCTGCTGGCCGAGGAGTGCATCGAGCGCCACTGCACCGTCGATCCGGCCCTCTTCTCTCCGCCTGCGGACTATCTCCTGAGGGTCCGCGGCGAAAGCATGCGGGACGCCGGCATCCTCGATGGCGACCTGCTGGCAGTCCACCGGACCAGGGAGATCCGTAACGGCCAGATCGCCGTTATCCGCCTCCACGACGAGGTCACCGTCAAGTACCTGGAAAAGCGGGACGGGGTGGTCCGGCTGCTACCGGCCAATCCCGATTTCCAACCGATGGAACTCGACCCGGAGCGGGACGCCGCCGAACCGGAAGGGATCGGCGTCGGTGTTATTCGCAACCAACTCTCCACGCTACTACCGGGAGGCCGGCATGACTGAAGCGATTGCTCGCAACGGTGAGGCCGCCCTGCAGCCCTTGCTGCGCGATCACCGCCTCTGGCGGCCGGGACGGGAGCCACTCTCCCGCCGGCGGACCGTCGCCACCGGCCATGCCGAGTTGGATGCCGCCCTGCCCGGCGGGGGCTGGACGCTGGGCGCCGTCACCGAAATTTTCCACCCGCAACTCGGTGTGGGCGAACTGCAACTGCTGCTGCCGGCCTTGGCCGAACTCACCCGGCGGCGGCGCTGGCTGGTCCTGGTATCGCCGCCGCATATCCCCTATGCGCCGGCGTTGCGGGCGGCCGGCATCGACCTGTCGCGCGTCCTGTTGGTCCACCCCCGGGCCGACAGAGAGGCACTCTGGGCGGTCGAGCAAGCCCTGCGCAGCGGCACATGCGGGGCGGTGATGGCGTGGCCGTCCCGCGCCGATCCCGGCAGCGTCCGCCGCCTGCAACTGGCCGCCGAAGCCGGCGAGAGTTGGTCCATTCTGTTACGCAGGGACGCCGCGGCCCGGAGACCGTCTCCCGCTGCCCTACGCATGGCGGTCGAGCCCGAAGGAGACCGGCTCCGGATCGATCTACTCAAGTGCCGGGGTGGACGGCCCCGCAGCCTCCTGCTCCCGCGCTCCCGCGCCGCCACCGGCACTCCCCGGATAGAGCCGCGTGACAGGGAACGTGCGACCCAACTATCGCTGGCTCTTTGCCTGGAAGGCTCCGGCCAACCGTCGTAAGGCGCGCGGGCGGGTTCGCATATGGCGGAATCCCTCTGGTTGGCCGTCCGGTTACCGCCGGATGCCGTACACCGCCTTGCCCACTGGAGCCTCAAACTCTCATCCCGGGTCAGCGTGGAACCCCCCGACGGGGTCCTCATGGAGATAGGCGGCAGCCTCCGGCTGTTCGGAGGTCTGAAGCCGATCATCTCCGAGGTCGCAGCCCATCTCCGGGGGTTGGACCGGCCGTCGGCGATCGCGGCTGCTCCGACCCCGCGCGGCGCTTGGCTTTTGGCGCGCGCTGGTGGCGGCCGCGCGGTTACCCGCCGACACACCTTGCGCTGCGCCCTGGCCCCGTTGCCCTGCCGGGTTCTTCACCTCACCCGGCAGCAACAGTTAAGCCTGGAGCGTCTTCACCTACTGACTCTGGGGGAGTGTATGGCCCTGCCCCGTTCCGGTTTGCGCCGGCGGCTGGGAACCGCGGTGGCGGCACAGATCGACCAGGCTCTGGGGGTCACCGCCGAACCACGCCAATACATCGATCCGCCCCGGAGCTATCACGGACGGCTGGAGTTACCCACAGCGTGTCACTCCGGCACCGGCGTCCGTTTCGCCCTGGCCCGGCTACTGCGTGAAATGGCCGGCGTGCTCCAAGGCGCCGACGCCGCCGTCGAACGATTCACCGTGGCCCTGGAACACATCCGGCGTGACGCCACTCGGTTCACCGTCGGCACGCTGCGCCCCACCCGCGACGCCGGACAGTTCACCGAACTCGCCGGACACCATCTGGAACGGATCGCCCCCCCGGCGCCGATCTGTGCCATCGCCCTCTCCGCCGGGGCCTTCCTGCCTTATCAACCGCGCGTCGGCGAGTTGCCGGGCATGGAATATACGGCCTCTCCGGCCCCGGCCGAGCCCCTCTGGGAGCGCCTGGCGGCGCGTATCGGTCGCGGACGGATTCACGGACTGGCCGTCCACGCCGACCACCGACCGGAACGGGCGTGGCGTCGCACCCCTTTGCACCGGGGCGGTGAGACGGCAATGGCGTTCGCCCTGCCACCCCGCCCCTGTTGGCTGCTCTCCCAGCCACAAAGGCTGACGGAACACTCGGGCCACCCCCAATGGCACGGAGAGCTGCTGCTGGAACGCGGCCCCGAACGGATCGAAACGGGATGGTGGGATGAGCACGACGTAGCCCGGGATTACTACGTCGCGCTTAATACCCACGGCAGCCGCCTATGGATCTTCCACGATTTGCGACCGCCCTATCACTGGTATCTCCACGGGTTTTTCGCTTAATGGGCGGTTCCGGCTCACGACCGAATTTCCCCGCCCGCAGACGGTTTTTCAAGAGTCCCGGACGAATTGCAAGAACGGTTCAATTTTCGGACAATTTTGCCGATACTGGAGATGAGGGCTGACCTTGGAACCGGCCCTGTAGCCTTGCTCTCTGAGCGTAAAATGGACTGTGCTGCAATGGCTGTCATCGATCCCCTTGCGCCGGCACAATCGAACTGCTCTGCCGCGCCATGCGACAGCGTGACTTCGGTACGCCGATACATTGTCATGAACAGCAAGGGCGGATGCGGCAAAACGACCGTGGCCACCAACCTCGCCAGTTACTATCGCGCTCGCGGATTCACCACGGCGCTCTACGATCTCGACCCCCAAGGCTCCGGCGAACGGTGGGCGCGGCTGCGCTCCTCCGACCACGGCGACGTTCCCGGCATTGCCGGCTACCAAAGCGTGCCCAGCAGCGTGACCAGCACTTGGCTATTCCGCGTCCCCTCGGGAACACAACGGATCATTATCGACACCCCCGCCGCCCCGGACCGGACGCAACTGATTGAACAGGCCCGCAGCGTGGATGCGATCTTGATCCCCGTAATGCCATCATCGATCGACACCTTCGCCGCGGCCGATTTTATCCGGGATCTCTTGCTGCTCGGCAAGACCCGCTCCTATCAGACACGCGTAGGCATTATCGCCAATCGCGTCAAAGAGGGGACCCGCGCCTTCCAGAACCTGGAACGCTTCCTTCTGACGTTGCAGATCCCGGTGGTGGCGCATCTAAGAGACACGCAACACTACATCCACGCGGCCGAATGCGGCCTCGGCATCCACGAGATGGAGACGTCGCGCACCCGCAAGGACGTCGTCGCCTGGACCCAGATCTACAACTGGCTTGAGACCGACGACGCCCCTTCCGGCGCCGTATAAGACCCGCCGCGGCCGCGTCTCATTCAGCGGACCGATGTCCTTGAACTCCCGCCTCCCGGAGGCCAACATGGACAGAGACCGGTGCCCAAGATTCCCAACCGCTTCGGGAGGCACGCTGTGACCCAGACAAACCTTGAGAGTTACCTCCTTACCCAGAAGTTCTTCGCCGACATGCAGCCGGAATTCGTCCGCTTTCTGGCCCGGCACGCCGAGGAGCGACGGCTCGAACAAGACCACATCCTCTTCCGTCACGACGCCCCCGCACGCCACTTCTATTTGATCCGCAGCGGCAAGATCTGCCTTGAGATCCCCGCCATCTCCGGCCCCACCCTTGAAGTCCAGCACTTGGGAGCGGGCCAGGTTCTTGGATGGTCGTGGCTGATACCGCCCTACGCCTGGAATTTCAACGCGCGGGCGGAAGGGCCTTCCGAGGTGATCGAGTTCGACGGCCGGCCGATACTGGCCCGTTGCGATGAGGATCCGGTGTTCGGCTACGAACTACTGAAGCGGTTCTCCTCCCTGATGTCCGAACGCCTCGACGTCGCGCGCCAAAAGATGATGGACCAATGGAACCCCCCGGGATTCGCATAACGTGCCGCCACGGGGGGCGCTCCAGGTTCACTTCGCCTGTTTTTCTTTCTTCGTCGCCCGCTCCGTAGCGAGCGTGGCGCGCGTCACCACCAAACGCCGAACCAGTTCCGCATTACCCTCCCGCGTCTCCCTGAGTTGACGCTGTAGGTCTTTGATAGTCCTACTCAAGTCGGTCATTCATAACCTCCTGCGGAGCCGGTGTGGCACTCCGTGTGACCTCCTCTCAATGTCAGCCACAGACCCTGACCGCGCCCATCGACACAGTGCGGAGCCGGCGGCCCCTTGCGATATTGGAACTAGACGTATTCGAAAAGTTCAATACAATGTATGTAATGCCCACCGACGGAGAGCTTATGATGATGCTGCCTAACCGCGACGGCGACGGATACCTCGCAAATATGAATGAGTGGACCCCGGAGATCGGCTTGGCCATGGCGGAGGCCGACGGCGTCGAGCTGAACGACGCGCAGTGGGAGCAGATCTTGCGGGCCCGGGAGTACTACGAGGACCACTCGGTGGTGCCGCCCGTCCGCAAGTTTGCCAAGTATATTGGCGAGGATCAGAAGGTGCTCTTCCAGCTCTGGCAAACCGGCCCGATGAAGCCGATCACCAAATACGGCGGCCTGCCAAAACCGACCGGCTGCGTCTAAATACAAAAACGCGAAGCTCGAAAAACCGCCCCCGCCGTATTCCGCCCGTGCGTCCTTCCGGACGCGCGATCACAGGGGTGGGACTTTTGCGGCACCGTAATCCCGCTAACCGCCCGGTTCAATATCGGCGGCCGGAGCGCCCTCTTCGTTGTACATGCGGATACCGTTTTCAATGCGGTAGTACGTCCAACAGCGCAACTGCCCCTCCCATACATCGTCGAAGCGCATGCACGCCTTGCCGTCTTCCGGGACGGTAAACTCCCCTGAACCCCGGCGCTCGGTGGCGGGGATGCTTCCATCCGCCGCCACATAGGTCTCGAACCGGTACCCCCCGGGCGTGATGCCGGTCACGGTGTTGCCCAGATAGAGCGCCTCCAACTCTTCAGCGGAGAGCGCCTCCGCCCCTTCCGCCACGGCGCGCTCCTCCTCGGTACCGGCCCAGGCGACCACGCTGACCAACAACCCCACGGTAAGCACCCTCCTTAAAACGCGCATAAATCCCCCTATTCATCACAGGCGATCTGTGGTATCAACCTACCAACAGCCGGATCTTTATTTAATACAGGCAATAAACTGCTGGTTTACTAATTGAAACTACCTATACCTCTCAGTGGCGGCGCCTGCGCCGGGAAAGCCTACACGGGTGATTCAGCGCCCGCATTGTCACACACAGACTGCCCCGGCGCCGCCGTGGCCTATGGAAGAAGAACCAAACCAACCGTGGAGGGTGCTGAATGATCGCAAACTGGCCACTGGGGCGGAAGCTGGGGGTAGCTTTCGGATTAGTCGTACTGTTGATGATCGTCGTCGCGTCGATGGCGTACATTGCCCTCCAGCGGGTCAGTGAACACAACCGCCAGGCGATGGAGATCATGGACCAGGCCATGCTCGTAGTCGAACGGGAAGTGGACCACTTGAATTGGACCAACGAGCTGGCCGACAGTTTCCTCGCCCGCGCCCGCTTCGGCGGGCAGCTCGACTTTACACAGTGCGCATTTGGACAGTGGTTCTACGGCTTCCTGGATTCGGAACACTACGCAGCGGCCAGTGACGAATTCCGTGCCGCGTTCGACGCCATGGAGGGCCCCCACACGCGTTTACACGACTCGGCGGTGGATATCGTCGAACTGCAGCGGCAAGGAGAATACGAGGCCGCCGAAGCCATCTACCACGACCGGACCGTAGGCATTCTTGCGGAGTTACGGCAGCGGCTTAAGGCGTTCGAAGAGATACTGGACGGCGAACGACAGTCCCTGGTCGACCGGGCCCGGTCGCAAGAGGTCCGGGCCCTCCGGGTGATCGCCGGGAGCACCGCTCTGGGCGTACTCGCGGCGGTGCTGCTGGCGGCGCTGTTGACCCGCTACATCGTATCGTCCATGAACGAACTCGGCGCCGTCGCCGAACGCATCGCCAGCGGCGTTCTCACGCCGGAGAAGATGGCGGTCAAGGGGAACGATGAGATCGGCCGCACCACCGAAGCGGTCAACCGCATGGAAGACGACATCCGCTCCCTGGTCGATGCGGTTCAGCGTTCAGCGCTGGAGGTCGCCCAAGCCACTCAGGAGTTGACCACCGTCGCCACTCAAGCCCGTGACGGCGTCCACCGACAACGTGAAGAGACTGACCAGGTGGCCACCGCAATGAACGAGATGAACGCCACCGTGGCTGAAGTGGCGCATAACACTCAGCAGGCCGCCGAGGCCGCCCGCCACGGTGACGAAGAGGTCCGCAGCAGCCAGGCGAAGACCCGACAGAACGCCTTGGGCGCCGAACAGTTGGCCGAGGAGGTCCAGGGGACGGCCGACGCCGTGCAGAACGTAGCGGCCCAAACAGAAGAGATCGGTGAGGTCGTGGGCATGATCCAGCAGATCACCGAACAGACCAACCTGCTCTCGCTCAACGCCGCTATCGAGGCAGCCCGGGCTGGTGAAGAGGGGCGTGGTTTCGCCGTAGTGGCCCAGGAGGTACGGAGCCTGGCCCACCGCACCCAAGAGTCGACCACCCGTATCCAGGGGATCATTGAACAGCTTCAGGAACGGGTAACCGGAGCCGTCACCGCCATGGAGGGGGAGCAGACCCGCGCCACTGAGGTAGTGGAAGAGGCACGACAGGTGGAGGAGAGCCTCGACCGCCTGAGCCGGGGCATCCGCACCATCCACGAAATGAACGACCAGATCGCCTCGGCGTCGGAGGAACAGAGTCAGGTCGCGGAGGAGATCAACAGCAACCTTCAGAGTATCTCGACCGTGGCTGACGAGACCGCCTCGGCCGCGGATGAAGTCGCCTCGGCCAGCGAGCAATTGGCCCGGCTGGCGGAGAACCTGAAGGAACAGGCGAATCGATTTTCGCTGTAAGCGCCTACGGGATTCGCGCTGCAACAGGCCGTTTCGGGATTATTCCCGTGCTTGGCCTACGGGTTTCATAAGGTACAATCCCCCCCGAACTGGACCGGTAGTCTCTCTATGCCTCGGATACACTCGCTTCGCTCGCTGGTCTTTATCACGCTTTCCGTCGGCGCCATCGTGGTCTTTTTGGTCACGACCGCCGCCGCCACGTTCCTCTACGAGCGGCTACTGCACGAGAACGCGCGCGAGGCCGCGCATACGCAGGCGCGGGAGATCGCGCTGCAGGCCGATAAGCTGCTTGCTGAAGGTTGGAGCGTTGACCGCGTCCGCGACCATTTAGAGAGTACGGCAAGCCATGTGCGCGAAGAGACGCGGCTCAGCATCCACTCCCCGGAAGCCCTCACCGGCGACCGGATGGCAGAGGGCGACCAGAACGCCACCCGCGCCGACGGGCCGCTGGCGCTTGCCCTGGAAACCGGCAAGGCGAGGACAGTCACCGCCGGCCGCGATATTCGGCATGTGATTCCGGTGCCGGCGGGCGCTGCACAGCCGCTCGCGATCGTCGACTTCCGCCAGAGTAGCCGCGTAGTACCGCTGGCAACCCGGCTCAGCTATATCTCCGTATTCGTCATCTTCGCGGCGCTGGCACTGCTAGCGGCCGCTTTCACCGCGTCGGTGGCCACGCGCCACATCCAGCGACCGGTCGCGGCACTGCAGCGGCAGGTACAGCAGATCAACACGGTGAAGGATCTCACCGAGATGGATCTAGGGCAGGCCGACTTCGGTTTCGACGAACTCAATCGCGTCTATCAGCCGGTGGAGGCGCTGGTCGACCGGCTGCGCCACGTGGCCGTGGACAAGGACATCCTGGAGTTCGAGATCCGGTTGCTGAGTAAGTTCATCATCACCTCCGACGTGGTCAAGGACTGGCGTGAGTATGTTCAGCAGTTGCTGCTGGAGATCAATGAAATCCTCCCCGCATACGCCTTGATCACCCTCTTCCGTACCGATGACGAATCTTACGAGGTCGACCTCTTCTGGTATCGAACCCCAACTCCGGAGAACCGCCAGGACTTCATCAATATTATCCGCCAGCGGATCGACGCCCAGCACGGTGAAGATACGGTCAAGACCGATATGCGGGTGGAGCACTTCATCGCCGACCCGGACCACGACCTGCCCGCCCTCGACTACACCGGACTCGAACTGCAGACCAAGTCACTAATCCTCGAATCGCCTCGCATCGGCGGCATCGCTGGGATCGGCGTCCAGTCCACGGTAGCTCAAGACCCCACCCGGCACATGGTGATCGACAGCATCCTGACGACGCTGATCAACCTGGTCGGCTCGGTGAAGGCGATCTACCGTTACACCCAGGATCTGGAATACTACGCCACCCGCGACCCGCTCACCGGCCTATACAACCAGAGGGTCTTCTGGGAGCTATTGGGCTACGAAGTGGTCCGCGCTGCCCGCCACGAGGACCACTTCGCGATCCTCATGGTCGATCTGGACAACTTTAAGACGATCAACGACCGTTACGGCCACGCGTTCGGCGACCAGTTTCTCGGCCACCTCGCCGACGCCCTCCACCAGGTGACCCGCCAGGGCGATATCGTGGCCCGTTACGGCGGCGACGAATTCACGTTGATCCTGCCGGAGGCCGACGGCGAGCAGGCGTGGCTAGTGGCCTCCCGCATCCAGGAGGCCGACACCAGCATCACCGCCCCCGACGGACACATCATTCGCGCCACCTGCTCGATCGGCATCGCCGTCTACCCCGACCACGGCAAAGACGCCCGGGAGTTGTTCACCGTGGCCGACAACGTCATGTACCGGACAAAACGCGACGGCAAGGACGCGATCCACCTGCCGAGCCAGGACGACGTGGCCGAGATCTTCCGGGAGAGCGGCGAGAAATCCCACATGGTGCTCACCGCTTTGGAGGAGCAGCGCATCGTGCCGTATTTCCAGCCTATCGTGGATCTCCAGACCGGCGAAGTGCCGATCCACGAGGTGCTGATGCGCATCGAAACTGACAATAAGATGATCTCCGCCGGCGAGTTCGTGGAAGTAGCCGAAGGCATGGGGATCATCCACCGCATGGACTACCAGCTGGTGGAGAAGGCATTTCAGGCCATTGCCGACCAAGATTACCGGGGGTTGGTGTTCATCAACATGTCTCCCAAGGCGCTGATTGTCGGAGAGTTCCTGTCCAAGGTCCGCCAATTTGCGGCCGCCGCCGGCATCGAACCCGGCCGCGTGGTCTTCGAGTTAACCGAGCGGGACACGGTGAAGAATGTCACTCTGTTGGAGAAGTTCGCTGCCGAACTCAAGGCGGAAGGCTTCCGCTTCGCCATCGACGACTTCGGCTCCGGGTTCTCGTCGTTCCACTACATCAAGCGGCTGCCGATCGACTATCTGAAGATCGAGGGCGACTTTGTTCGCAACATGCTGGACGACCCGCGGGACTGCGCAATGATCGAGAGCATGATTACCTTGGCGCGCGGATTGGGCATTAAGACGGTGGCCGAACACGTGGAAGATCAAGCCGTGATGGAGGCCATCCGCAACTACGGCGCGGACTACGCCCAGGGCTTCCACTTGGGCCGCCCCAGCCGCACCCTCACCGCCGCACTCCAGGCGGATGCGTGGAGCCCCAACCGGCAACCGGGCTGATCCGGCCCGCTATAGACTGCTGGCCGCGCGCTCGGCCAGCGCCTCAACCGAGCAAGCGGAACAGCATCTCCTTGGCGGTGACCGGGTCGAACGGCTTTTCGCAGATAGCGTCGACACCAGCCTGGGTGATGTGGTTCAAGTAGGTCTGGTTGTCCTCCGAGCTGACCATCAGAATGGGCAAATGGGAGAACATGGCATCTCCACGGATGAACTCGGTCAACTCCCGGCCGTCCATCTCCGGCATATTGTAATCAGTCACCACCAGATCGAAGGCGTGCTCCCGCAGCAGCGTCGTGGCCTCCTTGCCGTTCTCCGCTTCCTCGAAACGGGTAGCTCCGATACTCTCCAGAACCCGACGAATATGCTTCCGTGCAGTACGGCTGTCATCGACCACCAGGATGCGTAGCGAGATGATATCGAAGTAGTCCAGATCGATTTCCTGGCCGGAGACAAAATCGAGCGTCGCGCGTATGGCGCAGTCCAGATCCTCGGCCGTAAACGGTTTTGGGAGAATCGCCAATACTCCGGACTGCCGCAGCGTTTCAAGATACTTCCGATCCCGCACGCTGGAGATCACCATGAAGGCTTGATCCTCTGTCTCGGGCCGAGCCCTCAAATCGTTCAGAAAGTCTTCAGCCGTGCCATCGGGAAGATACATGGCGCTGACGACCAGATCCGGCTGCGACTTGGATATAGCGGCCCTGGCCTCCGCCAAAGTAGTCGCCGTCTCGATATTGCGGACCCCGAGATCTCGCATGCTCTGGTTGATAATGCGGCTCTGCACATCCGATGGCTCGACCAGCAACAGCGAGAGTTCGCTAACGGTTATGGCGGTGCTTTCCACGGATCCTCCTGGACTCGTTTTCCCTAAGGCGGGCAACCACGCTTTTTACATGGTCTAAACCGGCGTGGCAAGCGCCCACTGACCCCTCCTACTGACAACCCTTTCGCGAAAGGGTCGCATCACTCCCCGGCCGCTATTTCCAACAGGGCCGCTGGTAAGTCCCGCTCCAAAACCCCTGCGACCCGCTCTACGGCCCGCTGTGACGCGGTCGCGCGATCGACGGCGGAGGCGCGAACCGGCCAGCGCCGCTCCCCCCGCGCGTCTCCCGCCGGGCCGTAGAGCGTCACGGTCAGACCGCCCCGGAACCAGTACCAACCGTCATGCTCGCCCAGATCATCCAAGGCGAGCCGCGCGTGCAGACGGTAATCAGATCCGTTCCCATTTGTCCGGAACCCGGTCTCGCCCAGGGCGGCCCCCAGCATTGCGGCAACCTCGTCCGCGTGATCGCCGTCCGCGGTGGCGGCAATATGGATGGAACCGATCCGCGCCCACCGCTCGGCGCGCAGTTCAGACACGTCATGCCGCAACGGAACCCCGCGCCCGGCAACCACCCGCAACGCCCTCTGGAGTTCTCCCCGCTCGCGCTGCGCAGCCAGCGCGCGACTCCATGCATCGAGCGCACGCAGCGCATCCTTCGCCTCATCGGCCTGACGGAGGTAAGCCGATGTGCCGGCATCGAGATCAGAAATCTCTTCCCGTAGAGCGGCAGCGGCGCGCCCGCGGTGGAGCGCGGCCAGGGCGTGGAAACGCCCCGCTACAGGGTCGTGCCACGCCTCGGCGATCTCCACTCCGTGGAGCACCCCCTCGGCACGGGTCACTACCCGGCGCTGGACGGCCTGTTCCAGCCGCGCGCCGTCGGACCCCAATTCCAACATCTCGTCCTGGCGCGTCTCGGCCTCGATCTCCACCCGAAAGGCGCGGGCCAACTCGGCACGGGCCCGATCGCGGGCGGTATCCAACTCGGACGCGGAAGCGCTGCCGAGCAAATACTCACGTTGCGGATACGCCTCGGGCTCCCCGCCGGCCACCCAGGCCGGCGGCACCTCCGCCGGTATCCCGGCGCAGCCGGCAAGCAGCGCCGCCAGAGCGGCCGTCAACAGCGGCAACCCCGCCCGATCCACTCGCCTCCACGTCCGCTCGCTCACCCTTCTCCTCCTCTGTTGACGGAGCCGACGCCAGGCGCCACCCATCGGTCGAGAACGAAATGGTACCCGCCCGCCTCCAGTTCCATCTCACCCAGTTCGCGGGCGTCGATCACCCCGCCGCCGGCGCCCAAGTACTCCAATTTCACCGCCCGCCTGCCCGGCGGGACGCTGAGCCGCGCCGCGTAGTATTGCCCCGGCAGGGTCGACCACGCCCGGGTATCTGCCCGGTCCACCGCCACGGTGAAGATATTCACCATGAGGCCCGCGACAACGTGGGCGTCAGCCGCCTGATCGATCAACTCCTTCTGGACCAGCAGGCGGCCCAGCGCCCGCGCGGTCAAGACACCCATCTGCTCTTCCAGCAGAATGCGCGCCACCGCATCCACATCGTGGACCCGCTCGGCATCGGCCCGCGCCCCACCTCCGCCCGTAGTAACCCTGGCGCCGTGCAACGCCTTGCGCCGGGGCTCGTAGTACGGCAGCGAGACGCGGTGGATGCGACCCTTATAGTCCTGAGCGAGTAACGACTGCTCGCCTTTGCGCGGCGCCAAACCGGCGGCGACAATCACCACCAGGTGGGCGGCCTCCGCGTGCTCCTGTTGGGACGGCCAGCGGTCGACACCAAATTCATCCCGCCAGCGGGTTAGGTCGTCATCGACGCCGAGGTACTCGGCGAGACGCAGCAGGTCGTACTGCAACTGCCGCGGCGTCGTCAGACCAAGTTCACCAGCGTGTTCCCGGTAGGCGAGATGCGCTTGACGGTAGGCGACCAGGGCCTGATCCGGCTCACCCAAGCGCTCGAAGATCAGACCGGTGAGGTAACGGGCGAAGGGGTCGCCACGGTAACGGGAGCCCCGCTGCCGATCGGCCATGGCGCGCAGGCGCAGATCGACCTGGAGGGCCTCCACTCTGGCCGCGTACGGCTCGTCCAGATCCAGGTAGTTGAACGCCTTGACGAGATGGAGCAGAACCCGCTCGTGCGGTTCACCGACATAGGCGAAGGCCGTTTCGCCCACCACCAGGCTGCCGATACTCTCCGAGACGCTGAGTGGGTCCAGCCCCTCAATCGCGCGGCGGGCCGCCTCCAAGGCCTCGTTGCTGGCCTGGTACTCGCCCGCCATGCGCAGCAGAGCGCCGCGATTGAGCAAGTAGACCACCCGGTCTCCCTCCCCGCCCGGATCCTCCTCCAGCGCCTCGATGGCCCGCAGGGGGTCCCCCTGCAGCAACGCCGTCTCCACCGGGGCGAAACGATCGGTATAAGTGGCGCAACCAGAGGCGAGGGAGAGGACTACAACGAGGGCGGCGCCCCAAAGACGCCTCCAGGCCGTGATCCCGCGGCGGGGTCCAGGTGGCGAGGACACGGCCCACGCCGCGCTATGGTCCGGCACCGGCACACCGGGCGAAACCGTCCCCATCGTCTCCATCAGGGCCACCCCGCCTATTGCCGGGCGGCGGCGGCACGGACGTACTTCCGTATCTCCTTGTTGCCGATCCAGACCTTGCGGTTGTCGGCCAAACTGATCAGCTCCAAATCAACCTGGTAGTAGCGAATTTGCTCCCGGTCGTGCTGGTCGATGATGGAGTTCACCGACCCCAGCAGCATGAAGTCCGCCCCGACCTCCCGGCCCATGGCCTTGCGTGTCTCCTCACTGGCGTGAAGATCCTGCTCGCGCCGCTCCTCACGGATCAACTCGCGCTGATCCGCACCGGCCACGAAGTCGACCTCGCCGGAGTTGATCAACTCCCGCTGGATATCATTGACGAAGGTGCGCGTGTTGATGTGTTCATGGCTGAGATTACGCACGCTGCCGACGATCACCGTCGGGCGCTCGCCGTGCTCCCGGCGGAAATTTCGCAGCCACGGCCGCGCCAGGGCGTCGGCGACCATCTCCTCGGCCACCATCCGTGAATCCTGATCGTTCCACTCGCCGGAGAGATCCCGCTCCACGTCGGTGCCGATCCGCTCCACCTTATGGCCGGTGCAGCCCACGGCCACCACGGCGGCGAGGACAACACCGCCGACCGCCCACAGGAGATTCCTTGTCATGGTTTCGCTCCCAATGATCCGATCCGGAATGAATGACTGCTAGTCTATGCCGAAGAGCTACCACTGGACAGCCACCACACCCATAACCCATGAACCACAAGATCCGCATCGGCGTCAGCCGTTGCCTCCTCGGCGAATGCGTCCGCTACGACGGCGGCCATAAACACGACCCGCTTGTCACCGAAACGGTCGGCCGGTGGGCCGAACTCGTCCCCATCTGCCCGGAGGTGGAGGCCGGCCTCGGCACCCCCCGCGAACCGATGCGCCTGGAGGGCAACCCGTGGCGCCCCCAATTGGTGGCCGAGAGCCGGCGGGACCACACCGAACGGGTCGTATCGTGGGCGCGCATGGCGCTGCCCCAGTTGACCGGACAGGGATTGTGCGGCTTCATCCTCAAGAGCAAGTCGCCCTCCTGTGCGGTGCACAGTGTATCCGTCTACAACTCCGTCGGGCGTCCCGGCGAACCGGGACCGGGACTCTTCACCCGACTGGTAACGGAGCACTTTCCAGAACTTCCAGTGGCGGAAGAGAGCGACCTGCGCGACGCTGAGCGCTATGAGGCATTCATGCAGCAGGTCCACGCCTGCCACGGCTCCCAAAACGTGCCGTAACGCCACGACAGCCTCCTACTTCACCAGCGGCGGAGAGCCTTGCACGCATGCCGTAGGGCGAGCCAGCCGATAGGAACCACGCCGCCGGTTTGACACCCCGGCGGCGGTATGTTTAATAAAAGAAAAAACGCGCCGGACCGGATTACGTCTCCCATGAGCACAATCAGCCACCGAAAAAACAGTGCCGCCCAATACCGCGTGCGCGGCAGCGACCTCGCCGTGGGCAAGCCTGCGCCGTACTCCATCTACGACACCTATGACCGGCTTATGCTGCGCTCGGGCTCTGTCGTCAAGAGCGACCAGCAGCGCAAGACATTGGTCCAGACTGGCCGCGTCCGCCCTGAATCGACCGATGAGGCGGTGCCGGTACCCACCGCGGCGCCAAGCGCCCGGGCAGGGATCGGGGGTGACGAGGGGATCGATTTCGACCCGTTCCAGGAGTTCCACCGCTGCGCCACTCTGCTAAAACAAGCCTTCAGCCACCTTACCAAAGGTCCCGATGGGCTCGACAAGCGGATGGATGTCATCATCGCCCGCCTCGGCAACCTCATCGACACCGACCCGGACGCTGCGCTAGGTGCGGCCCACATTGATCGCGACTTCCCCAGCCGTATCGTCCACCCCATTCGCCAAGCGATTCTCTGCGATGTGGTGGCCCGGACCGCATCGCTCCCCCCGAACAGCCGCTGTGCCTTAGTGGGGGCCGCCCTCACCGCCAATATCGGCATGCTCGATTTGCAGGCGGTCCTGGATCACCAGGCCGGCCCGCTCAGCGAAGACCAACGCGAAGGAATACAGGAACACCCCGAGCGGTCGGTGGATCTGCTGCTGCGCGGGGGCATCAGCGATGAACCCTGGCTACGGGCCGTAAGGCAACACCACGAGCGGTTCGACGGCTCCGGCTATCCGGCGGGGCTGGAAGGGGACGCCATCAGCGACGAGGCGGCGATCCTGATGCTGGCGGACACCTACATGGCCATGGTCACACCACGGGCCCACAAGGAGCCCCAGGCCATCCGCGACGCCCTGCGGGAACTACTGGCCAACGCCGGACGGAAGTACCACGAGCAGTTCACAGGGCGGTTCATCAAGGAGATCGGAGTCTTTCCGCCAGGGACCTATGTCGGTTTGAGCACTAAGGAGGTCGGTGTTGTGGTGCAGCGCGGCGCCGACAGCACCAAACCCCTGGTCTACGTCTTCATCGGCGCCGACGGCCTGCCGCGCCAGGGCGCTGGCCACCTTAATCTCTCCGCCACTGAAGCGGAGATCACCCGGGTCTTCCGCAAGGAAGAGATCGCAATCCCCTTTAAGCCAGAACCGGCTTGGGGCTATTGAAGGGGACCAGGCCTCCCCTCCCAACGTCACTACTCTACCGTTATCACGCCCTTCATGCCGCGCTGCTCGTGCGGTTCGCACACATAGGGGTAGACGCCGGGTTCGTCGAACGTCTTCTCATAAGACTCTTCCGGGAAGAAGTAGGGGACCGGATCCTCACCGGCCTCGCGGAACCAGACGTTGTGGTACTGGCGCCGCTCGTGGTTCTCCCAACGGACGGTGTCGCCGGCCTGGATGGTCAACTCCTCGGGCTCGAACACCATATCTTTGGCGATCACGACGTGTGTCTCCCCCGCCCAGACTGGAAGCGAGGCCAGAGCGAAGGCCGCCACTACCAATAGCTTGCAGATACGGTTCGCCATTGCGCGCCACTCCTTCTCAACCACTTTGAACAAATATAGAAAAGTTATCGGTCCCACACCACCCTTTTGCAAAGGTTGACGAAAGCGCGCCGGCCGAGGGCGCCGACCGGGGCGTCGTCTCCGGCTTGGTCCACAACCAGTTGGTGCAGTTCCGGCGCGACGGTGACCAAGTCCCCGATGCGCCACGGGAAGCGCTCGAAGGCGGCGACCACGGCGCGCAGCCGCTCCTCGACCACCGTCGGCGGTTCGCCACCGGCGGGCAACTCCGCCAACAGGTCCGTGGTGGCCAGCAATGCCGCCTTGCTCCAGCAGACCGCGGTGAGACCCCGGGCGTGCTCCTCCAGCAGCGCCTCATCCTCTTCGCTCAAGCGGTCGAGCAACTCGAACTTATTGGTCACCCCGGCGCTGTGCAGGGCGAATACGCGCCGCAGAACCGGCCGCAGATTGTGGCCGTGGCACGCCTCGCCGCCGGGGCAGGTATCACACGATTCCATCGGGGGG
>SKJZ01000133.1 GCA_007121755.1 Halorhodospira sp.
CCCAAGTTGGACACTTAATGGCGTAACTAGTTGATGTTGTTAGGCGCCGACTTTCAAAAATGCCACAACAGGCCTAGCTGGGCTCCTTCGGTGCCTCGATGCCGGCCTCTTTAAACAACTCCAGTTGCTGCGGCGATGGCCGCGTCAGCCCCTCGTAGGCGCGCCCACCGACATGCACGGTATGGCGCTGGATTTGCCGCAGGGTGCGCAGCATCCTCTCCGGCGAGTGAGCGCTGCCGGCCGCCTTCAGTCGACCGCGCAGCACCCGGTAGAGCACCAGCGCCAGAAAGCAGATCAGTGCATGAGCTCGAATTCGCTCCGGCAGCCGGTGGTAGACCGGTGCGATCTCGATCTCGGACTTGAGCACCCGGAAGCCGCGTTCGATGTCGGCCAGTGAGCGGTAACGGGCCACGATCTCCTCGGCGGGCAGGTCTTCAAGGCTGGTGACCAGCAGTAGCTTGCCATCCAGCCGCTCGGCGGCCGCCCAGGCATCCTCGTCGATGGTGTAAGAGAAGCGGGCGGCGGCCAGATCCGCCTTGACGATGCCACTCATCCGTTTTTCCAGCACCGCTTTGTGAAAACGCTGATACGCACTGCGATCACTGGAACGCCGGCCACGGCCTGGCCGCCCGGCATCCTGAGAATCAAGACGTTGCGCCAGCCGCTCCCCCAGTTTGTCCAGGCGTTCCACAGTCCGCCGACGCGCCGCGGTTTGCTCCACGGCCCGCTCCCGATTGTGGGCCACCACCAGACGGCGGCCCTGCCAGACGGTCTCGGTGACAGCCTCCTGGTTGCTCTCGGCCGCCGCCCCATCCAGTTGCGGGTGCAGCCTCGCCATGAGTTCGGTGAACTCACCGTAGCGCCGCCCGGGGACGGCAAGAATGTAATCGACGCTCAGCCCTTGCTCTTGCCCAAGGGCTTCCAGCGTCGCAACGTTATCGAAACTCAGAAGACCGCGGTCCGCGACCACCACCACGCGCCGCAGAGCAAAACGCTTGAGCAGCCGCTCGATCATCGGCGCCAGCGTGCGAGTCTCGGCCACGTTGCCTTCGAAGACCTCATGGGCGACGGGTAATCCGTCGGCAGTCTGTACAACACCCAACGCAAACTGGCGCCCGATGCCATCCGTGTCCTTGCTCAGCCCGTAGTCACGGATGTCACCCTCGACTTGGTGGGTGCCATGGATACGCACCGTGGTCACATCGTAAAAAATTACGCTCAGATCTTGGTCGAGCAGCGGGCGCAACTGCTTGGCGACCAGCTTCTCCACGGTATCCTTCTTCGCTTCCAGCGCATCCATGGCGCGCAGCAACTGTTTGTGGTGGATCGTCTTGCCGTCGATCTCCGGAATGCAGGCCTCCTCACGCAGCCACTCCAACACACCGAGCTTGCTGCATGGGGCCACCAACCGGTTGAAGACCATCGCCCGGATCACGGACTCGGCATCGAACTGGCGGCGGGATGAGCGCAACGCACGGCGAAGCGCATCGTCCAGCCCAAGCTCGTGCCACAGCTGATGCAGCACCCAGGTATCGCCAAACGCCTTCGATGTCTCGAAGCGGGGCGCCTCCGGCAGCGACTCCGGTCGACCGACGGCGCGCTGCAGCCCTTTGATCAGCGCCTCAAGGTCACTGGCTTGAAGCTGATCGAGCCTCCCAAGATTGGCTATGACACGTTGCCGAACCCGGCCGCTCTCGTCGCGGTAACCCTGGACGAGTTGCAGATACCGCCGGGGTCCTGATTGAGTGATGCGCGTGTACATGACGCAACATTATACACCGCGCCGCCTTGTCTGCCAGAGCATGGACGGCTGCCGCGTGCCACAACAGGGCTTTTGCGTTTTTCGACCTTGAGGCCCAGCGATTCAATAGGTTAGAACGCCCGACAGCCGAAAATCCGCTCTGAAGTGTCGAACTTGGGGGCGCCGCCCGCGAACCGGGTACCGAAGTTGATGGGTGACCTGTTCCGCTGGCTGGGCGGTACCGACGCCCATCCGCTCATCGCCGGCTCGGTCTTTCACTACGAGTTCGAGTTCATCCACCCCTTCGCCGACGGCAACGGCCGCATGGGGCGGCTGTGGCAGAGCCTGATTCTGTCCGGCTGGAATCCGCTGTTCGCCGACATCCCGGTGGAAAGCCTGATCTTCGAGCACCAGGCCGAGTACTACCAGGCGATTCAGGAAAGCACCCGCCGGACCGATTCCGCACCGTTCATCGCCTTCATGCTGCGGATGATCCTGGATGCGGTGGCGACCTCCGCCCCCCAAGTCGCCCCCCAAGTGACCGCTCAAGTCGGCGAATTGCTGTCGGTGATGAAGGGAGAGATGACCCGCGAGGCTCTGCAAGCCGCCCTGGGTCTATCGGATCGCAAATCCTTTCGCGAGCGTTACACCACACGGTAGGAAAAGTGGCGGAAGGGGAGGGATTCGAACCCCCGGTGGGATTGCTCCCACAGCTGATTTCGAGTCAGCCGCCTTCGACCTCTCGGCCACCCTTCCGGACGGCGGGTAGTTTGTCACTTCCCGGGGGGGTTCGCCAAGTCCGATCCCGGTAGGTGGTGGAGCCGTACCGCTCGACCCGCATGTGCGGCGACCAGTGGTCCTCCGGCAGTCCGGCCTTGCGCTTGAGGTGGCGGACGAAGGCGCGCGGGTCGGGCAGTTGTTCCCAGACGGCGGGCAGGAAGGTGGCCCGCTGCCGGCCCTCGGCGAGGATCAGGCCGTCCCGGCCGGGGCGCAGTTGTTGAATCAGTTCGTCCTCGCCGCTCACCGCCAACGGCTCCGGGGGATCGAGGACGGAGACGGTCACCGCCAGCCACTCCAATTCGTCCCACGCCAACGGCGGAAAGCGCGGGTCGCGGAAGGCGGCGTCCACGGCGCAGCGGGCCACCACCCCGGCCAGCGGCGCCTGGGGCTGGAGGGTGCCCATGCAGCCGCGCAGCCGCGTCTCGCGGTACAGGGTGACGAAGGCGGCCCCTTCGGCGGTCAGCGGCCCCGGCAGGGGGGCGTCCGGCGGCAGCAGGTCGTCCAGCGGCGGCGTGGACCCGTGCTCCAGGTGGTGGGCCATGGAGCGGCGGGCGATGGCCGGCAGGTGTCGGCGCGGGTCGGCGTCTTCGGTGCCGGAGCCCTCGGCGCGGCGGGCGCCCCGGGGAGTGATGGGATCAGTGGAAGACATAGCTGCCGTACCCCACCACCCGCGTGCGGTCGCCGGTGGTGTCGGAGGAGTTGCACAGCGCCACGGTGCGCGGCGCCCAGCCGCGCCGCCGGGCGACCCACAGGAGCCCTTTCACCGGGTCGGCGCCGCAGGCGCGTTGGTGATCGATGGCGTCGAGGTCGAGGGATTCGATGCGGCGCGTGGTCTCGCCGTCCAAACGGCGGGCGGTGGCGTCGTCGTGGAAGTGGCTCAGGTCGGAGCTGACCACCACGAGGGTTTGCGCCTCGCCGGCGGTGTCCCATAGGTGTTCGATGACCCGGCCGCACTCCGCCGGGGTGGTGCGGCCCACGGCCAGCGGCAGCAGGGAGAAGGTGTCGAGCGCGGTCTGGAGGAACGGCAGGTGGACCTCCAGGCTGTGTTCCCGCTCGTGGGCGGCGTCGTTGATGAAGACCGGGGGCAGTTCCAGCGCGGCCGTGCGCAGGGCCGGGTCCACCGGCACCGCGCCCAGCGGCGTGGCCAGGGCGTCGGCCTCGGGCAGGGCGAGGCCGTGGAAGGGGACGAAGTGGGACGGCCCCAGCAGGATCACGCGCCGGATGCGGTGGCGGGCGTCCCGCAGTAGGGCGTATCCCCGCGCGGCGGCGGCGCCGGAGTACGGGTAGCCGGCGTGGGGCAGGATCATCGCCCGAATCGCGGTGCCGGGCGGCGTCCCGGTCTCGTCCTCCCGGGCGGCGGCCAACAGGTCCTGGACCTGCATCCGCAGGGCGTCTTCATCGGCCGGGTAGAAGAGACCGGCCACGGCGGGCGGGCGGATGTGCATGATCGGAACCGTTGCCTCCATCGTCGCGTCCAATCCATTGGACGCCATACTGTGTCCAAGGTTCTGTATGAATGGTTTCCCGTTCGGCCCACCGCGAGGCGATTTCGATCCCATGGCTACGATCCCGACCCGCCGCCGCGCCGAAGACGACCCTTCCGTGGTCTCCACGGAATACTGGCACGTCTGCGACGACGGCCGCATCCAGTGCGACCTCTGTCCGCGCCACTGCCGCATGCACGAGGGGCAGCGCGGCCTCTGCTTCGTGCGCGCGGTTCGCGGCGGCGAGGTGGTGCTGACCACCTACGGCCGCTCCTCGGGCTTCTGCGTCGATCCCATTGAGAAGAAGCCGCTGAACCACTTCCTGCCGGGCACGCCGGTCCTCTCCTTCGGCACCGCCGGGTGCAACTTGGCGTGTAAGTTCTGCCAGAACTGGGACATGTCCAAGTCCCGGGAGATGGATATCCTGGCCCATCGGGCCGAGCCGGAGGCGCTGGCCGACGCCGCCCGGCGGCTGGGCGCCCGCAGCATCGCCTTCACCTACAACGATCCGGTGATCTTTCACGAGTACGCCATCGACTCGGCGCGGGCGTGCCGCGAGGTGGGGGTGCGCACCGTGGCGGTCACCGCCGGCTACATCTGCCCGGAGCCGCGGCGGGAGTTCTTCGCCCACATGGACGCCGCCAACGTGGACTTGAAGGCGTTCACCGAGCGCTTCTACAACAAGCTCACCGGCGCCCACCTGGCCCCGGTGCTGGAGACCCTGGAGTACATTCGCCACGAGACCGACGTCTGGCTGGAGCTGACGACGTTGCTGATCCCCGGGGAGAACGACAGTGATGAGGAGATCGGCCGGATGGCCGATTGGGTGGTGGAGCGGCTGGGCCCCGACGTGCCGATGCACTTCAGCGCCTTCCACCCCGCGTGGAAGATGATGGACTACCCCCATACCCCGCCAGCCACCCTGACCCGCGCCCGGCGCATCGCCATGGAGCGCGGCGTGCGTTACGCCTACACCGGCAACGTGCGCGACCCCGAGGGCGGCGGTACGTGGTGCCACCAGTGCGGCGCCTGCCTCATCGAGCGCGACCAGTATGAATTGGGTGCTTGGCGGATCGACGCGGCGGGGTGCTGTAAGTCATGCGGCACGCGGTGCGCGGGGGTCTTCGAGGAACGGCCCGGGACGTGGGGGGCACGGCGGATGCCGGTTAGCGTGCACGCCGGTTATTGAGTAGGCGTGAGCGAGCGCGGGATTGGTGCCCCGGGCAGGATTCGAACCTGCGACCTGCCGCTTAGGAGGCGGCTGCTCTATCCTGCTGAGCTACCGGGGCCGAAGGCGTCGTCGTCCCGGCAGCCTGGGCCAGCCCGGGCCGGCGTTGGAATTTGGTGGAGCCGAGGGGAGTCGAACCCCTGACCTCGACAATGCGAATGTCGCGCTCTCCCAACTGAGCTACGGCCCCATGGGGTCGAGTAAATTACCATTGGTACCGGCGTTGGGCAACGCCGAAAAATGATCCACCCCAGCCCATTGCCCCAGTGGTTGTGCGGTCTTGACGGTTTATCCCGTGTCCCGGATACTCCCATCTGCGATTTATAGTGATTCGATACTTTCTTTATGACAGCACGCCTCCAGGGCGTGCGTACGCTACGGGACAGAACTAATGCAAAGATCGTTCTTGTGGGTTGCCTTGGCCTTCTTGTTGTTGATGGTTCCGGTGCATGCGGACGAGCGGCAGATCGTCGAGCGGGTGACCGCCGCCGAGATGAAGGATTTGCTCCAGGCCGAAGGCTTTGCCGACGTTCAGATACACGGGGGCGAGAACCTGGTCGTCCGGATGAACGGCTTGCAGGTGTTGGTTCTGGTGCGCAACGAAACAGTGGTGCAGTTCCGCCTCTACATGCCGGTGGAGACCAGCCTGGACGTCATTAACGAGTGGAACATGACCAAGATGTTCACCAAGGCGTACCTGGACCAGGACGGCGATCCAGTCCTGGAGATGGACGTCGACCTCGACGGTGGGATCACCGAGGCCCGTCTCCGTGACGCCATCCGTAC
>SKJZ01000016.1 GCA_007121755.1 Halorhodospira sp.
CGGGGGTGGACCTCCTAGCGGGGGACGCGGTGAATACATCCCTGTACGCTCGACGGCGGCGTCCATGCCGCCGACGCCCCCGCTAGGAGGTCCGCCCCCGCCCTCGGTCGGTTCTTCGAGCCCCCCTAAGGGGCGGGGTAAGTCAGCGCCGAGTGTACGGCCCGCCCGGCGGCGGCGCCGAGACGATCGGCGAGCACCGAGAGAAAGTCCCGCTCGGCCGTATAGTCGACAATTTCTTCCGCGCCCACCACGTCGCGGGCCACGGTGCGGATATCGCCGATCCCGTCGACCAGGCCCAATGTCACGCCCTGCTCGCCGGTCCAGACAAGACCGGAGAAGAGCTCGTCGGTCCGGGTTTCATCGAGGCGCTCCCCCCTCCCCTCAAGAACCGCCTCGATGAACTGCTCGTGGATCTCGTCCAACATTGCCCGCAAGTGGTCGACATGCCGGGGATTTTCGGGAGAGAAGGGATCGAGAAAGGCCTTGTTGTCGCCGGCGGTATAGACACGGCGCTCGATACCGAGGCGCTCCATTGCGTCCTGCAGGCCGAAACCGCCCATGATGACGCCAATGGAACCGACCAGGCTGGCCCGGTCGACATAGATTTCATCGGCCGCCGCTGCCACGTAGTACGCGCCGGAAGCCCCGATATCCTCGATTACGGCGTAAAGCGCCGTCTCCGGATGCTCCTTGCGCAACCGCTTGATCTCATGGTGGATCTGACTGGAGTGAACGGGGCTTCCGCCGGGGCTGTTGATGCGTAGCACGATCGCCTCGGCGTCGGGGGCCCGGAAGGCGGCATTCAGGCCTTGGATTACGATATCGGAGCCGGCGGAGCTGTCCGCCATAATCGGCCCTTCCAGCCGGACTTGGGCGGTGTGCGGGCCGATTTCGTCAACCGTGTGCCCGAACCGGCAGGTCGGCAGAGAAACCGCCAGGAAGACCACCGCCGCCACTAGCGCCAGACGCGTGCCCAACTTCCACCGCCGCGCCCTGCGCTGCTCACGGATATGCTCCAGGAGCACTTCGCGAAGCGTCTCGCGTTCCCACCTCTCGTTGTTGGTCTCCGTGTTCATCCCTACTCCCCGTCTGATACCTCTGATCGATGGCGACACCCGCCAACCGGCAGGTGTTCCAAAACCTGTTGCAGATCCGCGCTCATCGGTGCTGTCACAGTCAGCCTCTTCCCGGTCTGCGGATGCAGCAGTTCCAACGAATGAGCGTGGAGGAAGAGCCGCGTCAAACCGGCAGACCGGAGCGCGGCATTGCGACGGCGGTCGCCGTAACGGTCGTCTCCGGCGACCGGATGGTCGATATGAGCGGCGTGCACCCGGATCTGATGCATGCGCCCCGTCTCAATCCGTGCCTCGGCCAAAGTGTAACCGTCGTACCGTTGCAGCGCAGTAAACGCTGTCTTGGCCGACCGCCCGCCACCGGAAACACGGACCTGGCGGTCGCGGAACGAGACTTGGAGGCGCTCTAACGGCGCTTCAACGGTGACGGAATCGTTTGCCAGACACCCGGCCAGCAAAGTTCGGTAACGCTTCTCCACCCGGCCCGCGCGTAGTTGAGCGTGCAACTCCCGCAGAGTCGCCGCCTGCTTCGCTACCATGATGCAGCCACTGGTCTCGCGGTCGAGCCGATGGACGAGTTCGAGATAAGGGGCGTCCGGACGCAGGCAACGCAAGGCCTCGATCAGCCCCAGACGGACCGAACTGCCTCCATGGACCGCCAGGCCAGAGGGCTTATCCAGGATCAGTAGTTGGTCGTCTTCATAGAGGATCCCCTCGGCAAGCCGTTTGGCCAGACGTTCGGACGGAGCGTCCGGAGAGCCTGTGGACTCCGGCCGGGTGATTGGGGGCAACCGAACCACCTCTCCCGCCTGCAACCGGCGGGTCGGCCGGGCACGGCTGCCGTTCACCCGCACCTCCCCCTTCCGCAAGAGGCGGTAGATGCGGCTGCGTGGAACCCCCTTAAGCAAGCGCATCAAATAATTGTCAATGCGCTGCCCTTCCTCGTCGGCATTCACGCAGTGGTGTTGGACGGAACTGCGAACCTCGGCCATTAGTGGACTCGCGCAATTTGAAAAATATCGTTGCCGCCTGATACAGTTATAGGCACGTGGCGCCCCGTAACGGGTCGTGCCAACGGGTTTCCAGCGTCGGGCTGCTCTATTCCGGTGGTCCGAACGAGATCACGGGGAGTCGGTATGGTGCCGGCTCCAGTATATCGAACCTACGTATCCTGCGCCCCTCGGAGCAAAGTCTTGATGTTGCTTCTTCCAGTCCGTCCATTGCTGGCGCTGACCTTCGGGGAGGTTACCCGAGAGCGCCTCTGGACGAACAGAGGGAACGTTGCCGCCGGCCGCCCCGCTGTGGCGAGTGACCGGCATGTGACCGAGGTGCCGGCTGCAGGGCTCCGGAGATATCTACTTCATGAAAAGAATGCTGATCAACGCAACTCAACCGGAAGAGTTGCGGGTGGCCATGGTGGATGGCCAGCTGCTTTACGATCTCGATATCGAGATTCCTGCCCGGGAGCAGAAAAAGTCTAACATCTATAAGGGAGTCGTAACCCGCGTCGAGCCCAGCCTGGAAGCGGCGTTCGTAAATTACGGCGCCGACCGCCACGGCTTCCTGCCTTTTAAGGAGATCGCCCCGGCATACTGCACGGGGGCTGACGGCGAGCGCCAATCGCCGCGTCAGGCCTTGCGCGAGGGGACGGCGCTGGTAGTGCAGGTCGATAAGGAGGAGCGCGGCAACAAAGGCGCTGCACTCACCACCTATGTCAGCCTGGCTGGCCGCTATCTGGTCCTCATGCCCAATAACCCGCGAGCCGGCGGGGTATCACGGCGTATCGAGGGCCCCGACCGCGCCGAAATCCGGGAGATCCTGCGCAGCCTCGAGGTACCCGACGGCATGGGCCTGATCGTGCGCACTGCCGGCGTGGGCCGCAATCAGGAAGAGTTGCAGTGGGATCTGGACTACCTCCTGAAGCTGAACGACGCCATTCAGAAATCGGCCGCAGAGCGTTCGGCGCCCTTCCTGATCTACCAGGAGAGCAACGTCATCATTCGGGCGTTGCGGGACTATCTGCGCTCGGACATCAGTGAGGTCCTGGTTGACGACGAGGAGGTTTTCCGGAAGGGGCAGGACTTTATCGACCAAGTGATGCCGTACAACCGGCACAAGCTCAAGCACTACCACGACCCCGTTCCGCTGTTCTCCCGATACCAGATCGAGAGCCAGATCGAGTCCGCTTTTCAGCGTGAAGTCCGTCTGCCTTCGGGCGGCGCCATCGCCATCGACCACACCGAGGCCTTGATCTCTATCGATATCAACTCGTCCCGCGCCACGAAGGGTGCGGATATCGAGGAGACGGCGCTGAACACCAATCTGGAGGCGGCCGATGAGATCGCCCGGCAGCTTCGGCTGCGTGATCTGGGTGGTCTGATTGTTGTCGATTTCATCGACATGGGACCGCCGAAGAACCAGCGGTTGGTTGAGAATCGGCTGCGGGACGCCGTGAAGAATGACCGTGCGCGCGTCCAGATTGGCCGTATCTCCCGCTTCGGCCTGCTCGAGATGTCGCGCCAGCGGCTGCGCTCATCACTCGGCGAGGCCCATCAGGAGATCTGCAGCCGCTGCGGTGGGCAGGGCACGGTGCGGAGCGTGGAGTCGTTGGCGCTGTCGGTCTTGCGCATCATCGAAGAAGAGGGGATGAAGGACAAGACCGGCAAGGTGTTGGCGCAGCTGCCGATCGATGTCGCAACGTTCCTGCTCAATGAGAAACGGGCGGCGATCGCCGATCTGGAGGATCGCCACAACGTACATATCCTTTTAATCCCCCACCGGGGATTGGAGACTCCCCATTACGAGATTCGCCGCATCCGTACCGATGACACCTCGTTGGAAGCCACCAGCTATGAATTGGCGACGCCTATCGAAGAGCATACTCGCCTTCTAGAGGCGGAGAGCGCGGCGACCTCAGGGCCGAAGCCGGCGGTGGAGCGCATCACCCCCAGCGAACCGGCACCCGCACCCAGCGCGCCTTCTCCTAAACCGGAACAGGCGGTGAAGGAGGAGGCGAAACCGGAGCAGAAGGTCGGCGTCTTCGGATGGCTGCGCACGCTCTTCGGTTCCGATGCCACCACATCCAGCGACTCCCCTGCCCGCCGGAAGGCGCCGGCGCGGGAGGACGGGGAAGAGGGAGCAAAACAACGGCGTCCTCGGCGTGGTGGCAGCGGCACAACGGCCCGGGCGGGTGGCGGGGGTGCCGCCGCGACCGGCGCCCGGAAGCCCTCTTCCTCTCGCGGCGGACGCGGTGGACGTACCCGCCGCGCATCGAAGCCGCAAGAGGAGAGTGGCGGCGATACCGCAACGGTTGCCGAGGAGCGGCCCGCCAAGGGCGCAGCCAAGGGCTCCAAAAACGCGGAGCCGGCAGCGACTACCGGCCGTCGTAGCGCCGCCGGCTCCGCCCGTGACGCCAACGAGGCGGAGAAAGAGCCATCGCCAGCTGCCGAGCAGCCCACCGCCACGTCGGACGGCGATGACGCCACCGAGGCGGTATCCGCAACCGGCAGTGGTAGCCGTAGCGGACGAAGCCGCCGGGGGCGCCGTGGGGGTAGACGCCGCCGCCGGGGCACGGGTGAGACCGGCGCTGCCGAGAGCGAAACCGGTGGTGCGGAAGGAACCGATACCGAGGAAACGCCGGCTGCCCAGGCCGCCAAAGAAACTCCGGACGCTCCGCCGGATGCGGTCGGGTCCGCCCCGTCACGGGGAAGACCGAGCCGTAGCCGCCCAGCGAAGAGCGATGCCGCCGCGAATGCTCAGGAGCCCTCCACGGCGGAACAGGCTGATGACGCCGACACCACGCGGAAGGCGCCCCCCCCTCGCCGCACCCCGGAAGAGGCGGCCGAGGCTCCGCTGGCGGCGCAAGAGTCTGACGGGCCCGAGAGCCGGGACCGGCCGAAACGCCGCCGGCAGGCTCAGGCAACGGCCGCCGATGAGCCTGCTGCTCCGATGGAGCCGGAGCAAAAGGAAGCTGAGGAACCGCCGCCATCCACGGCACCGAAACGGGCGGTCCGCTCAGGACGGCCACGCAAGGCGGCGACCCGTCCACCGGAGGAGAAGCCCGCGGAGCCGTCACCGCCGGCGCCACCATCCGATGAGCCGGGGAGCAACGAACCCCCGGCACGGGGCGAAGGGGACGGAAACGCGGCCTCGGCCCCGACTCCGACGGAATCCGGATCTGAAGAAGAGTCTCGCTAGGGTGAGGGGCCTCGAATAATCGCGCGCGCCTAGGAGGCGCGATGACGGATCTCGTCCAAGAGGCCGCGGGATGCGGCCTCGATGAGGTCGAGCACATACTCGAATCCGTCATCGCCACCGAAATACGGGTCCGGCACTTCCCGTTCCTTCAGCCCGTTTGCGCAATCGAGGAATAGCCGCAATTTATCACGGTGTTCTCCGGGGCAATCCGCCTTCAGCAGCGAGAGATTGCTTTCATCCATCGCCAAAATGTGGTCGAAGTAGTCGTAGTCGTGGCTGTCCACCTGGCGGGCCCGCAAGTCGCTGATGTCGATACCGCGCCGCAGGGCGGCGGTCTGGGCACGGGCGTCGGGCTTCTTGCCAATATGGAAGCTGTGCGTACCGGCCGAATCGGTTTCCACAGCGCCGTCCAGCCCTTCCGTGCGCACCAGGTTACGAAAGACGCCCTCGGCGGTGGGAGAGCGGCAGATGTTGCCCATGCAAACGAACAAGATCCTCGTTTTTTCCATAAATAACAACGCCCTAACTGTTAGTTGCCTCGCTCGGAAACGCCTCGAGAGGTGCCTGTAAAGCCTAGTTGGTCTAAATAGTTACTAATTTACGGAAAGCATTGCCGGAGCGGGGTTCCTGCCGGGCGGCCTCCGGACGCGCCGAGCATCGGAGGACGATCAGGACTCCGCGAAGCGGAGAGCGCGCAAGCTGTCTGAGCGGCGCGCCAGCGCCGCGAGTTTTTGCGCGC
>SKJZ01000065.1 GCA_007121755.1 Halorhodospira sp.
ACGGTGCAGGTGGAGGCGCTGGAACGGGAAGGGCGGTTGACGCGCCTCTCCGCGGTGATCTGGGTGGAGCGGGAAGCGCAGAAACCGATCGTTATCGGGCGCGGTGGCAAACGGCTCAAACGGATCGGCCAAGAGGCCCGCGCCGAGATGGAGCGCCTCACCGGCGGCAAGGTCCACCTAGAATTGTGGGTGAAGGTGCGCGAGGGTTGGACGGCGGATGAGCGGGCCGTGAGCGAGTTCGGGTATTGACTGGAACATTGACGCCAGCATGGGTCCTCCATCGGCGGCCGTACCGGGACAGCAGCGTCCTGGTGGAGCTTTTCACCGAGGGCCACGGGCGTTTGGGGGCGGTGGCCAGGGGAGTGGTGTCGCGCGGCTGGCAGCCGCTGTTGGAGCCGTTTACGCCGCTGCTTACCGGGTGGAGCGGACGGGGCGAACTGAAGACGCTGACCACCGTGGATGCGGCCGGGGCGGCGCGGACACTGCGGGGAGAGGCGTTGGCGTGCGGCTTCTACCTTGCCGAACTACTGTTGCGATTGACGCGCCGCGAGGACCCGCACCCGGATACGTGGTACGCCTACGGTGCGGCGTTGGAGGCCCTCGATGCCGGCGGCGGCGAGGCGGAGATGCGCCGTTTCGAGGTCGTCTTGCTGCAGGAGGCCGGCTACGGGATGCAGCTTCGAGAGGACCGTTACGGGCAGCCCATCGACCCGGGCCGGAGCTATTGCTACCGGGTCGAACAGGGGGCGGAAGCCGGCGGGGGCGCTGACGCTGACGAGGGCGGAGTGCCAGTGTGTGGAGAGACGTTGCTGGCCCTGTCCAGCGGTGAACTGAATACCGAGATGCGCTTGCGGGAAGCGCGGCGGTTGATGCGCGTGGTGATGCACCATCACTTGGGCGGGCGGCCACTGCGCAGCCGGGAACTGTTCAAGTCGTTTCGCGCCGCCGGACGGCGTTGAAGGGGGTATTTTGATGGGGTTGTACACGGAATCCATCGGGCTCGGCGTGAATATCGATCACGTGGCGACTCTGCGCCAGGCGCGGGGAACCCGCTATCCGGATATTCTCCACGCTGCGGCGGAGGCGGAGCGGGGCGGCGCCGACGCCATCACCGTACATCTGCGGGAAGACCGCCGGCACATTCAGGATCGTGATGTCGAGCTGTTGGTGGAACAGGTCCAGACCCGAATCAATCTGGAGATGGCGGTCACCGACGAGATGGTGGAGATTGCCGCGCGGCTGCGGCCGGCTGACTGCTGCCTGGTCCCTGAACGCCGCGAGGAGTTGACCACCGAAGGGGGGCTGGACGTGTTGGCGGAGCCGGAGCGGATTGCCGACGCCTGCCGCCACCTCGCCCGCGCGGGCATCCGGGTGTCGCTCTTCGTCGATCCCGAGGTGCCTCAGCTGGAGGCGGCGGCCGGTTCCGGAGCCAGTGTGGTCGAACTCCATACCGGGGCGTACGCCAACGCCGCTACGCGGGAGGCGCGCGCCGAAGAGTTGGCCCGCCTAGCCAATGCGGTGGAAGCGGGGCAGGAGCTGGGTCTGCAGATCAACGCCGGCCACGGGCTGCACTACCACAACATTGAGGAGGTGGCAGCCCTACCCGGTATCGCCGAATTGAATATCGGCCACGCTATCGTGGCGCGCGCGCTGTTCGAGGGGCTGGCGCCGGCGGTGGCCGAGATGAAGCGGTTGATGCGCGCCGCCGCGGCATGATTGCCGGCATCGGCACCGATATCGTCTCCGTGGAGCGGGTGGCCGCCGCCCTTGAGCGGCACGGCGCGCGGTTCGCGGAACGGGTACTCACTGAGGGGGAGTTGGCGGGCTTCCAGCGCGCCAATGCAGGACCGGGTTTTCTGGCGCGCCGGTTCGCCGCCAAGGAGGCGGCGGTCAAGGCCCTCGGTACCGGCGTCGCGTGCGGCATCGGGCTCCGGGATCTCGAGGTCCTTCACGACGCCCGCGGTCGGCCGTTACTCGAGTTCCACGGTGCGGCGCGCAGCCGCGCGGCGTCGCTGAACGTCGTCGAACGGCACTTGAGCATCAGCGACGAGCGCGGTTATGCGGTAGCTTTTGTGGTTCTGGTTTCCGGCGAGGGGGGAGGAGACCCATGAACGTGCTCGCCTTCGATATCGAGACGATCCCCGATCTGGTCGGGGGGCGGCGGGTCTTCGGTCTGGACGGCCTCTGGGACGACGACACGGCGCGGGCGATGGCAGCCCGGCGGCGGCAGGAGACCGGCGGCTCGGAGTTCATGCGCCTGCATCTGCACCGCGTGGTCGCGATCTCGCTCGCCGGTACAGTGGAGGGGCGTTTTCGCGTCTGGTCGCTGGGGGAGGCGAGCGACGACGAGGCCACCCTGTTGAAGCGCTTCTTCGAGGGCGTGGATCGCTATACGCCGGTCCTCGTCTCCTGGAACGGCGGCGGATTCGACCTTCCGGTCCTGCACCATAGGGCGCTGATCCACGGTGTCTCGGCGCCCCGTTATTGGGAGAGCGGGTCCGGCGACGCCTCATTCCGCTTCAACAACTACACCAACCGTTTTCACGAGCGCCACACCGACCTGATGGACGTGCTCTCGGGTTTTCAGTTGCGCGGCGCCGCGCCATTGGACGAGATCGCGACGCTGTGCGGCTTGCCGGGAAAGATGGGGATGAGCGGCGCCATGGTGGCTGACGCTGTGGCCCGAGGTGAGCTGGAGGAGGTGCGTAACTACTGTGAGACGGACGCCTTGAACACGTACCTGCTCTACCTGCGCTTTCAACTTCTGCGTGGCCACCTCGACGATACCGGATACGAGACCGAGTGCCGGCGCGTGGCCGACGCGCTGGAGGGAAGCGACCGCCACCATCTGGGCCGTTTCTTGGAGGCGTGGCGTGGGGCGTAGACGCAGGCGGCTTCCCGCCGAGCCGGTGGAGGCGTTGATTACCGGGATCTCCCACGAGGGGCGGGGTATCGCCCACCACAACGAGCGTACCGTCTTCGTCGACTTCGCCCTGCCTGGAGAGCGGGTCCTGTTTCGCTACACCAAGCTACGCCGGGCGAGGGCGGAGGGGACCGTGGAGGCGGTGCTGGAGCCGGCCGTGGAGCGTATTGAGCCGCAGTGCCCCCACTTTGGCGTCTGCGGCGGCTGCGCACTGCAACACCTCTCGCCGGAAGACCAAATCGCCCACAAGGAGCGGACCGTCTTCGAACTGGTCGAGCGTATCGGTCGTACGGAGCCGGAGCGGCGCTTGCCGCCGTTGACCGGGCCGGTCTGGGGATACCGCCGGAAGGCGCGGCTGGGCTGCAAGCGGGTGGCCAAGAAGGGTGGGGTGTTGGTCGGCTTTCGCGAGAAGCACAGTCCATTGATCGCGCCGCTGGACCGGTGTCTCACCCTCGATCCACGGGTAGGGGAAAGGCTGGAGGACTTGGCCGCGCTGATCCAGGGGTTGTCGATCCCGGACCGGATTCCCCAGATCGAAGTGGCTTGCGGCGACGACCGGGCGGCCGTGGTCTTCCGCCATCTCGATCCGCTTACCAGCAACGATGCCGCCGCCCTGGACGCCTTCGGGCGGGAACACGGGCTACTTATTCTCCTGCAGCCCGGAGACGAATCGACCGTGGCGCCGGTGGCTCCCGGCCACGACGTTCCGCTGACCTACCGTCTGCCGGAGTTCGACGTCGAGATCGCCTTTCGTCCCACCGATTTCACCCAAGTGAACGCCGAAGTGAACCGGCGCATGGTCGGGCAGGCGGTGGAGTGGTTGGAGCCGGCACCCGGCCACAAGATCCTGGAACTCTTCTGCGGCCTCGGCAATTTCTCGCTGCCGTTGGCGCGGGCGGGAGCGGAGGTCACCGGCCTGGAGGGCGAGGAGGGGTTGGTCGCCCGCGCCCGGCTCAATGCCGCCGCGAACGGCCTCGAGGCGCGGTTCGAGGCGGCCGATCTGGCACGCAGCGGCGCGTGGCCCGTGCCCGCCGCTCCCTACGACGCGGTGCTTCTCGATCCCCCGCGCACTGGTGCCGCCGAAACGCTGGATACGGTGGCCCGGTCGGGCGCCTCGCGGGTGGTCTACTGCTCCTGCGGGCCGGCCACGCTGGCACGGGACGCCGGCACCCTGGTCCACGATCACGGCTTCCGCCTGACCGCTTTGGGCGTGATGGACATGTTCCCGCACACTGCGCATGTGGAGAGTTTCGCGGTCTTCGACCGATAGCCGCCTCGCGGGGATGGGGCCCGCGGCCGGCGAGGCCGAACGGAAATTGGAGACGACATCATGACCCACCGCTATAAGATCCACTCCCGTGAACGCTGCCACGACGGCTTCCTCCGCCTCGACCGCTTCCAGGTCAGCCACGCGCTCTATGCGGGCGGCATGTCACCGGTCCTGACGCGGGAGTGCCTGTTACGAGGAGTGGCGGTGGGCGTGCTGCCGTACGACCCGGACCGCGATCAGGTGCTACTGGTGGAGCAGTTCCGGATCGGCGCGGTGGAGGATGCGCGCGGGGCGTGGATACTGGAGACGATCGCCGGACTGGCCGAGGCCGGGGAGGATCCGGTCGATGTCGCCCGCCGCGAATCCCAAGAGGAGGCCGGTGTCGAGTTGGGCGAGATGGAGTTGGTCGCCGACTACCTGCCCAGCCCTGGCGCCTGCACCGAAAGGGCGTTGCTCTATTGCGCCCGTTTTGACAGCGACGGCGCCGGCGGGATCTACGGTCTGGATGAAGAGCACGAGGATATCCGCGCCGAGGTCTACTCTGCCGAAGAGGCGATCGGGATGGCCGCCGACCGCGTCATCCGCTCCGCGATGCCGGTGATCGCCCTCCAGTGGCTCGCCCTGAACCGCCGCCGCTTGCGCGAGGCCTGGACCGACGGCAGCTGGCAGGAAGCCCTTTGGGAGAATGACTGAGCGATACGGATTAACCCGTTATTGCGAGCGTAGCGAAGCAATCTCCATGGGTTGACGCCCAAGTGCTGGAGATTGCTTCGTCGCCCCGCTCCTCGCAATGACGGGTTGCGTCGTCCCGCCGCCTAGATACGATGGGCCTGATCGGCCGCGTTGCCGGTGTATGCGGCGGGAGTCAGGGAGCGTAACCGCGTCTTCGCCTCTTCCGGCAGATCGAGGCCGTCGATGAAGGCCCGGACTGTCGCTTCGTCCATCTCCTTACCGCGGGTCAACTCCTTCAACTGCTCGTAGGGGTTGCTCACGCCGTGGCGGCGCATCACCGTCTGGATCGCCTCGGCCAGTACCTCCCACGCGCCGTCCAGGTCACCGCCCAGGCGCGCCGGATTGGCCTCCAGCTTGCCGATCCCTTTTTCCGCCGATTTCAATGCGACCAAAGTGTGCCCGACGCCGAGACTGACCGTGCGCAGCGCCGTCGAGTCGGTAAGATCGCGCTGCCAGCGGGAGACCGGCAGCTTGCGCGCCAAATGGTCCAGCAGCGCGTTGGCGACGCCGAGATTGCCTTCGGCGTTTTCGAAGTCGATCGGGTTGACCTTGTGGGGCATGGTCGAGGAGCCGATCTCCCCGGCCACCGTGCGCTGCTTGAAGTAGCCCAACGAGATATAACCCCATACGTCCCGGCAGAAGTCGATGAGGATAGTGTTGAGGCGCGCCGTGGCGTCAAAGAGTTCAGCGATCCAGTCGTGGGGCTCGATTTGGGTGGTGTAAAGGCTCCACTCCAGGCCGAGCTCTTCGACACAGCCGCAGGCCAACCGGGTCCAGTCGACCTCCGGATAGGCCGCCAAATGGGCGTTGAAATTGCCAACCGCGCCGTTGATCTTACCGAGGATCACGATATCAGCCACCGCTTGGCGCTGGCGTTGCAGCCGGTGGACGAAGTTGGCGATCTCCTTGCCGAGCGTGGTCGGCGACGCTGTCTGACCGTGGGTCCGCGACAGCATCGGTTGCTCCGCGTGGCGGTGAGCCAACTCGCGCAGCGAGGCGATCAATGCGTCGATTCGGGGGAGCAGGACCTCGTCCCGGCTGCGCTTGAGCATCGCCGCCCAGGCCAGATTGTTGATGTCCTCGGACGTGCAGGAGAAGTGGACGAACTCGCTGCACGCGGCCAGTTCCGGGTGTTCGGCCAAACGCTCCTTGAGGTAGTACTCGACTGCCTTGACGTCGTGGTTGGTAGTCGCTTCCAGCGCCTTGACGCGGCCCGCCTGCTGCACATCGAAGTCGTTGACGACGACTTCCAGAAAGTCCTGCGCCGAAGCGGAGAAGGGTTCCAACTCAGTGATGGCGGGCTCGGCCGCTAGTGCTTGGAGCCAGCGGACTTCAACTAAGACACGGTGCCGAATCAGTCCATACTCACTGAGCAGGGGACGGAGTTCGTCGGTCTTGTCGGCGTAGCGGCCGTCTATGGGAGACAGAGCGGTCAAAGCGGAGAGCTGCACGGTCGACCTCGATTTCATGGACGGGTGGCTATTGTACAAAATCGGTACCGGCTTGGTGGCGGTTGGCCCTGCGCGGCGTGGCGGAGTACGCCCGTTTCACGCTATGGTAGCGATCCGAAAAGTTTATCGACCGCATGGCGAGCACCGCCGCCATGCATAGACCAACGGGAGTGAACCGGTATGGCCGAAGGCGAGTATCGTATCGAGCGCGATAGCATGGGCGAGCTTCGTGTGCCCGCGTCAGCCCTCTACGGCGTGCAAACACAGCGGGCGGTGGATAACTTTCCGGTGAGTGGGCTCGGTATGCCGCGGCCCTTCATTCGGGCGCTGGGGTTGATCAAGGCCGCCTGTGCTCGCGCCAACCAGGAGTTGGCCGGACTGGACCCCGCCATCGCCGGGGCCATTGCAGCGGCGGCGGAAGAAGTGGCGCGGGGCGATCACGATAGCCACTTCCCGGTCGACGTCTTTCAGACCGGCTCCGGCACTTCCAGCAACATGAACGCGAACGAGGTCATCGCCCGGTTGGCCTCGGAGCGGGCCGGGCAGACCGTCCATCCCAACGATCACGTCAACATGGGGCAGAGTTCCAACGATGTCGTTCCCACCGCCATCCACGTCAGCGCCGCGTTGGAGGTTCACGAGCGGCTGTTGCCGGCCTTGCGCGCTCTGGCGGAGAGCATCGAGAACCGCGCCGACGAACTGGCCGGGGTGACCAAGACCGGCCGGACCCACCTGATGGACGCGATGCCGGTCACGCTCGGCCAGGAGTTGTCCGGGTGGGCGGCCCAGGTGCGCAACGGTATCGCCCGCCTGGAGTCCACCCAGCCGAGGTTGCACGCCCTGGCCCAGGGCGGTACTGCGGTCGGTACCGGGATCAATGCCGACCGCGGGTTGGGCGAGAAGGTCTGCCGCTTGCTCCAGAAGGAGACCGGCATCGCCTTCACGCCGGCGGCCAATCGTTTCGAAGCCCTCTCCAGCCAGGATGCCGCGGTGGAGCTGTCCGGCCAGATGCGTACAGTGGCGGTATCGTTGATGAAGATCGCCAACGACCTGCGCTGGATGAACAGCGGTCCCTTGGCAGGCCTGGGCGAGATCGCCCTACCGGCGTTGCAGCCCGGCAGCAGCATTATGCCCGGCAAGGTCAATCCGGTGATCCCCGAGTCGGTGGCGATGGTCTGCGCCCAGGTTATCGGCAACGATGCCACTGTGACCGTGGCGGGCCAGTCCGGCAACTTCCAACTCAACGTAATGCTCCCAGTGGTGGCCTATAACGTGTTGCAGAGCGCCGGCTTGCTAGCCAATGCTGCGGAGATCCTGGGAGAGAAGGCGGTTGCCGGATTCACCGTGAACGAGGATCGGCTCCGCGAGGCGTTGGATCTCAATCCGATCCTGGTTACGGCCCTCAATGCGGTCATCGGCTATGAACAGGGCGCGAAGGTCGCCAAAACGGCTTACCAGGAGGGGCGTCCCGTCAAGGATGTGGCCCGGGAGATGACGGATCTCACGGAGGAGGATCTGAACCGCCTGCTCGATCCGAAGGATCTGACGGAGGGCGGCATACGCCGCTGACGGTATCTATGGCGCCGCCTTGCCCGCCTCGGCCTTACTAAACTTTCGGAAGGTTAGTATCTTCCCGAAGGTGGGCAAGGCTCTCCCGCGTCGGATACCCCCGCATCGAAGCGGAGAAAGTGTTGTCCCGCCCCATCCCCGAACCCGGCGTCCAGATAGAGCCAGCGCAACTCCAAATCCCCCGGCCGCTTGAACGCCGAGCCCTCGACAATGCTGTCGTAACCGTCGCCACCGATCAAGCGGTGGCGGACAGTCAGAAAAAGAGCGTCCAGCGTGCCGTCCGCTACCAGTGTATGCATCACTTGCGGACCCGTCACCGAATAGATCCTGCGGTACCCGAGACCACCGAGCGCGTCGCGGATGGTACAGCCGTCGAGCCGCCGGGGCAGCGGGTCCGCGGCGAGGCGGACTCCGGCGCTCAGGTGCCGCCGGAGCCGGCGAGCGGGCGTGCCGGCGGACGTTAACAGCCATACGCGGCGCTCGCCGCCGGCGAGCATCGGCGGCAGATTAAAGTCGAGCGAGGCACTCACAATGGCGACATCCGGTTGCGCCGGCATACCAGCGGCCAGCCGCCACGCCCTGAGATCGTCGAACCGCGGCCCCAACGGTAGGACGTCCTGCGCGGCGCCGGCCTCCCATTGGCGCAGAAAGCGGCCGCTGGTAATCAGGCAGTCGGCGCGTGCCGCCAATTCCTGGAATAACCGCCAATCCCGTGGATTGGCGACGCTGCGCGGAACGCCGTAGACGGCGCCGTTGTCGACGGCGATGCGCCCATCCAAGCTAGTCACGAAGTTGGCGTAGACGAACGGGCCGCTCCCCGCGGCCGGTTCCAGTGGCGACTCGAGGTAGAGTCCGCGCAACGGCCGAGTTTCGTGGGGAGTCGGTAACAGCCGGGTGACTGGCGCCTGGAGCGAATCGGTGGAGTTGGATGCGGTCACTTCTCGTCCGGGTAGCGTGGAACAAATTGGGGAATAGCTGCAGAATATACGAAGCAGGCCGGTCAGGTGTCGAACCGGCGCGTTGCTCTGAGGGATTGACGAGCGGTATCAACAAGGATGGTGGACATGATGATCGACGTTGTCCTTGTGGATGGTCAGCGATTGGTGCGCCAAGGCGTGCGATGCATCCTGGAGAGTGCGGGCGGTATCCATGTGGTGGCCGAGTTCGAACGCGGCGAAGACGTCCTCCGGTACGCCAGGTTGTCCCGCCCCGATGTGGTGGTGTTGGATCTCAAGATATCGGGCATCGGCGGGTTGGAGACGATCCGCCGCCTGCGGGCCATCGATGAGCGGATCGGTGTGGTTGTCCTGACCGCCCATAGCGATCAGCCGTATCCCGCTCGATCCTTGGCGGCCGGCGCCTGCGGGTTTGCCCACAAGGGGTGTGACAGCCGCGAGATCACCGAGGCGATCCGCAAGGCGCATACCGGCTGCCGCTACCTCTCGCGCGAGGTCGCAAACGGGATGGCGCTGGCCAGCGTTAGCCAAGATGTTACCGCCAACCCCTTTATGGCGTTGACCCAGCGGGAGTTTCAGGTGGTATCGGGGATCGTCGAGGGGTATACCCCGAAGCAGATTGCCCGGTGGCTCGGTGTGAGCCCGAAGACCGTCAGTACATACCGGAGCCGGATTTACGACAAACTCGGGGTTTCGACCGAGACGCAACTGGCCCGCATGGCAATAAGGCACAGCATCATCGACGAAGAGATTTCAGAGTGAACCGAGGCGAGATCTCCAGCCACGGATGCCGTTCCTGCCCCCGGCTGACGGACCATCTCGATGGTGTGCGGGCCGCCCATCCCGGCTACCATGCGGCGCCCGTGGAGTCGTTCGGGTCAACCGGCGCGCCGGCTTTGGTCGTGGGGTTGGCGCCGGGCATGCACGGCGCCAACGCCACCGGCCGACCGTTTACCGGGGATCACGCCGGCATCCTACTCTACCGGACGCTTTACGAAATCGGTTGGTCGAGCGCGCCGGTATCGGAGGCGCGGGATGACGGTCTGGCGCTGCGCGGCTGCCGGATCACCAATGCGGTACGGTGCCTGCCGCCGCAGAACCGTCCCACAACGGACGAGCTGCGCCGGTGCAACGGCTATCTGGTCCGGGAGTTGGAGGCGGTGCCGTGCGGCGGTGTCGTGGTGGCGCTTGGGCGAATCGCCCACGATGCGGTCTTGCGCGCGGCGGGTTGCCGGCTCGCTGCGCATCCCTTCGGGCACGGCCGCCGGCACGAGTTGAACAATGGCCGGTGGCGGCTTCTCGACAGCTATCACTGCAGCCGTTACAACACCCAGACGCGCAGACTAACGCCCCGGATGTTTCAGGATGTCTTCCAGCAGGCCCGAGACCTTGCCGCCGCCATTTGATCCCGCCGGGACGGTGCGCCATTTGCCAGAACGGCCCGGTGTCTACCGCATGTTCGACAGCGAGGGCGCGGTAATCTATGTCGGTAAGGCGAGAAACCTTCGGCGCCGTGTCGGCAGCTACTTCACCCGGGGGCGGAAGACCGCCAAGACGCAGCGTTTGGTGGAGCAGATCCACGACATCCAGGTGGTGGTGACCCACACCGAGGCCGAAGCCCTCATTCTGGAGAACACGCTGATCAAGGAGCACCGTCCCCGGTACAACGTGCTCCTCCGGGATGACAAATCGTACCCGTATATCTACCTCTCCACCCAACAGCGCTTTCCCCGGCTGACCTTCCATCGTGGCGGACGCTCCGCCCCGGGGCGGTACTTCGGGCCGTTCCCCAGCGTTCCGGCGGTCCGCGAGACATTGAATCACCTCCAGAAAGTGATTCCGGTCAGGCAGTGCCGCGACGCCTTCTTCCGCAACCGCTCCCGGCCGTGCCTGCAGTATCAAATCCGGCGTTGTACCGCCCCGTGCGTCGGTTACATTAGTGAGGAGGCGTACGCTGAGGATGTCCGCCACGTAGAGATGTTTCTCGATGGACGTTCGGAAGAGGTGATTGAGGAGTTGATTCAACGGATGGAGCGCGCATCGCAGGCCTTGGAGTACGAGAAGGCGGTTCGCTGGAGGGACCGTATCGCCGCTCTGCGCGCCGTGCAGGAGCGCCAGCACGTGGCCGGCGAGCGGGGGGATCTGGACGTGGTGGCGCTGGCCGTGGAGGGGGATACTGCCTGTATCCAGGTCTTCTTTATCCGCCGGGGCCAAAGCCTGGGGAACCGTGCCTTCCACCCCCGTGTTCCGCATGGCTCACGGCCCGCGGAGATCCTCTCGGCGTTTCTCGCCGGCTACTACCTGGAACACCCGCCGCCGGCGGAGATCCTGGTGAACCAACCGGTGCGTGAAGCGGCGTTGTTGGGCGAGACGCTCTCAGGACAGGCGGGGCGTAGCGTGGAGATTCGCCATCGGGTGAGGGGGGAGCGCCGCCGCTGGGTGGAGATGGCGGAGGAGAACGCGCACCACTCGTTGGCCGCGCGCACGGCAACGCACGCCGCCCTCGATAGGCGCTTCCGCGAGTTGGCGAGAGTTCTTGACGTGGACCGTCCTCCGGAGCGCCTGGAGTGCTTTGACGTCAGCCATACCGGTGGCGAGGCCACGGTGGCCTCCTGCGTGGTCTTCAATCGCGAGGGGCCGTTGAAGTCCGACTACCGACGCTTCAATATTCAGGGCGCAAAGGCCGGAGACGATTACGCCGCCATCCGGGAGGCCGTATCGAGGCGCTACAGAAAGGTCCGCTCCGGTGGAGCGGTGGTGCCGGATCTGATTATTATTGACGGCGGCAAGGGCCAATTGGCCGAGGCCCGGGCCGCCTTGGACGAGACCGGTATCGGAGGGGCCGCGCTGTTGGCGATTTCGAAGGGTCCGGCCCGACGTCCCGGCGAGGAGTCGCTGTGGCTCGTCGACGAGCGGCAGGAGATGGAACTGCCTTCGGATTCACCGGCGCTCCATCTGCTACAGCACATCCGTGATGAGGCCCACCGATTCGCTATCACCGGCCACCGCCAGCGGCGGGGAAAAAAGCATCGGGAGTCGACCCTCGAGGCGGTCCCCGGCCTCGGTCCGGTACGCCGCAAGAGCCTGCTTCAACGCTTTGGCGGGTTGCAGGGAATACGCCGTGCGGGGGTGGAGGATCTGACCCGTGTCCCCGGGATCAGCCGCTCTCTGGCGCAACGCATATACGAGACATTCCATGGCTGAGGCAGTGAGAGGAGGCCATATGCGCCTCACGGTTCCAACCGCGTTGACCCTGTTCAGGATCGCGCTTATTCCGGTACTGGGGCTCTGTTTCCTGTTGCCGGAACCGTGGATGAACTGGTTGGCGGTGAGCGTCTTCGCCTTGGCGGCGGTGACGGATTGGCTGGACGGTTTCCTGGCTCGCTTGTTGAAACAGTCGTCGTCTTTCGGCGCCTTTCTCGATCCGGTGGCCGATAAACTGATGGTGGCGGTCGCTCTGGTGGCGCTGGTTTCGGTCAATCCCGGTCTGTGGATCGCGGTCCCGGCCGCTGTCATCATCGGACGGGAGATCGCCGTGTCGGCGTTGCGCGAGTGGATGGCGGAGATCGGTGCTCGGGCCAGCGTCGCGGTGAGCATGGCAGGCAAGGTGAAGACGGTCGCCCAGATGGTGGCGATCCTCTTCTTGCTCTTCGGGGGGCCGCTCTACGGCATTCCGCTGGGAACGATCGGTCTGGGACTGCTCTGGGTCGCCACGGTGCTGACCATCTACTCCATGATCGTCTACCTGCGGGCGGCGTGGCAGGTGCTGGACTAGTGGCGAACTGGCCCTTCTGGATCGTGATCGGCGCCATTCTGATCGCCATCGACCTCGGCGCCGGGAAGACCGCCCGCTGGGGTGAGGGCAAGCTGCTGGCGGCCGGTATCGGCGCGCTCGGCGGAGCCGCCATCGCCCTTGTCGGCTTGGCGCCGACTCATCAGATGATCGTCGCCGCCCTCACCGGGAGCGCCGCGCTGCTCACTGTTCCGAAGATCCGCCGGGCACGGCCCGGTTCCGGCCACCGGCCGTGGCCGTTGGAGCGGGCTGAGGTCTTCTTCGACGGGGACGGGGCCCCTCGCGTCGAATTGGCTGCGGGAGTCTTCTATGCGCAACTCGAGGATCGCGGTCAACTGGAGGATGAGATGGCGGTGCAAGTGCTGGCGCGCCAGGGCAACATCGCCATTGTCCGTCCGCTCCGCCGCTCTGACGCGCCACCGCCGCCACCGTTGAGCCGCTGCCGCATGATCCGTTGAGCGGTTTCGTCAGCCATCCATGAACCGCGGCGGAACAAATTCGGCCAAGAGGGTGAACGGGTTGGCGGTCAACATCAGGGCGCCTTCGGGATAAAGCGCAGGGCCGCGGAATTGATGCAGTAACGCCGGCCGGTTGGCGGCGGTCCGTCCTCGAAGGCATGCCCCAAATGGGAATCGGCAATGGCGCTGCGTATCTCTGTGCGCACCCCGAACATGGAGCGCTCCTCCTTCTCGACGACAGCATCCGGGCTGATCGGCCGGACAAAACTGGGCCATCCGGTGCCGGAGTCATATTTGTCCTCGGAGGAGAACAGAGGTTCACCGGATACGATATCCACGTAGACACCGGCGCGCTTCTCGTCGTGGTGAGGGTTGTCGAACGGTGGCTCCGTGCCGTTTTCCCGGGTCACCTTGAACTGAATCGGCGTCAGGCGCGCCTTCAGTTCGGCGTCAGTGGGTCTAACGAAGGAGCACTGGCCGCCCTGCGGGTTGGCTTCGTCGATGGACATAGGCGTTACACAAAGATAAAGAACCCATGCCAAGGAGTATGGTAAACCCAGAGCCGACGCGCCATCTACGGTGAGCGATGTCGCTCGGAGTAGGGGGGCGGTGAGCAGCTATGCGATTGATTATTATGGTGCCCGGGGCCGGACTCGAACCGGCACGGCACGGGGGCCTGACGATTTTAAGTCGTCTGCGTCTACCGATTCCGCCACCCGGGCGGGAAAGGAGGGGCGGCAGTGGATATGGAGGCTAGGGCCGGAATCGAACCGACGTCGACGGCTTTGCAGGCCGCTGCATAACCACTCTGCCACCTAGCCAGCGGACGGCTATGATAGCAACCGCGCCCACGAACGGAAAGCCGTAATTCCGGCGGCCATCCGAGTTGCGCTACTCCAGGTCGAAACCCACCAGAATACGTACTCGAACCTCTCGCGGCAGGTTGTCGTTGGGCTCGGCCACCTGGAATCCGGGCAGGCTGCGCGCGATCCGGTTCGCCGTATCGGCCTCGCCGGAACGGTACTCCACCAGCGTCCGGTGGCGGCGGTGGACCTCCGGCTCATCATCCGTGTGCGCAATGGAAAAGCCTGCCTCTTCCAGGAGTTCGGCCACCCGGGCTTCCAGATCCGGGATGCCGGAGTGATTGAGGACATGTATCCCCTCCGGCTCGCGTTCGTACTCATCCGGGTCTTCAGCGATCAGCCGCTCGATATCCCGAACACGGTGGACGAGGCTATCCACCTGGAGTTGGGTATGGCCGACCTGTTGAGTCAAGGCATCGTAATCGGGTCGCGGTGGCGGGCGGCGCCGGTAGATCAACGTCGCTGATACGGCCACCTTCGGTTCGGCGTCTCGTTGGATAAGATCGACATGCCCGGTGAGTTGCAATTCCAGATCGGGGTTCAACGGGATACGGACTCCGGGGCGCAGGGCCGCGCTCTCCTGGTCGCGCCGTATACTACGCCCCACGCCGTGGGTGACCCGTAGACCGATAATGGGGGTGATGGCGGAATCGATGTCGAACTCCAGTCCGCCGTCCCAGACCATTCGGGTGGCAAGGCGGTACGGCCGGTCCACCTCACCGGGGCGCCGGTGGTCGATTCGTTCCAAGGCCGCGCCCATGCGAACCGTTCCGTAGTCCAGCCACCGGTCGGTCGCCCAATCGGTACGGACGCCCATGTTGTGGGAGCCGGTTCCGATCCCTTCCTCCTCATCGGCGGGCAGGAGAGTCGCGTAGCCGCGGAATGCGCCTTCGAGCCCCATTGGACCGCGCAAGCCGTAACCCAGTTCGCCGCGCACATGGCGCAGCGCGCCTTCACGCCGCTCGCCGTCGTAGCGATAGGGCAGCGCGAACCCCGCATCAAAACTGCCCGGCAGTCCAAACCGGAATCCGGGGGTCAATTGGAAGGTGTTGCCCTGGCCTGCCGTGAAGCGCATCCCGTCCAGCGTAGCGTGGGTGTCGATCTCACCGGGATCGATGGTCGTCGGCTCGGGCAGTGGGGTGGCAGCCGCGCCTCCGACGAACGTCAGGCACGTGAGGGTCGCCGCAAGGATACGCTTCATGAACCGGCGGTCTCCGCTATGGACAAGTACGCTCCTATCCACTGTGTCGGCGTCCGGCCGGAAATCGTGAGGCGCCATGTCGGATGACGGTGCCGGGGCGGGGTTAGATCACGCGGCTGAAGCGTTGGCCCTGGTCGTGGTTCCGGTGCAGATAGCGGTCGAACGCCATCGCCACATGACGCAGCAGTAGCCTTCCCCGGGGCAGAACCTGAATACGCTCGCTGTCGATTGTAACCAGTCCGTCCTCGACCAGCGGCCGCAGCCGCTCGATATCGTCAGCGAAGTACTCACGGAAATCGATTCGATGCCGCTCCTCGACCCGCCGGAAGTCGAGTTCGGAGTGACACATCAGGTCGGTTATCACATCGCGCCGCAACACGTCGTCGGCGTCGAGCTCGACGCCGCGGAAGACGGCCAGTTCACCGGTCGCAATGCGCTCCTGGTACGCCTCGGGCTCACGGATGTTCTGGCTATAGGTGTTGCCGATCTTGCCGATCGCGGTGGAGCCGAGCGCCACGAGATCGCATTCGGCGCGGGTGGAGTACCCCTGAAAGTTGCGGTGCAGATGGCCCTTCTTCTGGGCACGGGCCAGTTCATCGTCGGGCAGGGCGAAGTGGTCCATGCCGATGTAGACATAGCCCGCCGCGGTCAGCCGCTCGATGGTTAAGCCGAGGATGGCCAGTTTCTCCTCGGGGCCCGGTAAATAAGCCTCGCCGATCTGCCGCTGGACTTTGAACAGGTGGGGCAGATGGGCGTAACTGTAGACCGCCAACCGCTCGGGCCGCAGCTCGAGGATGGTGTCGAGCGTTGCGTCGAAAGTCTCCACGGTCTGGTGGGGCAGGCCGTAGATCAGGTCCATGTTAGTGGACCGGAAGCCGTGTTGACGGCCGGCCTCGATCACCGAAGAGGTCAGTTCCGGGCTCTGAATGCGGTTGACGGCCTCTTGTACCTTCGGATCGAAATCCTGGACGCCAACGCTCATCCGGTTGAAGCCGAGTTCCGCCAGCCGCTTGATGGTATCGGACTCGACATCCCGCGGATCGATCTCGATCGAGAACTCGCGGTGATCCCCGGTCTCGAGGTTGAAGTGTTCCCTCAGCGTCCGGAGCAGAGCGGACAGGTCTTCGTCGGCGAGATAGTTGGGCGTTCCGCCGCCGAGATGGAGCTGTTCGACGCGCCGCTGATTGGCGAACAACTCTCCCTGCAGCGCGACCTCTTGAAAGAGCCGCTCCAGGTAACCGCTGGCCCGCGCGTAGTTGGCGGTGATGACCCGGTTGCAGGCGCAGTAGTAACAGACCTGCCGGCAGAACGGGACGTGGACATAGATCGATAGCGGCCGGGGCTCAGTGCTCTGGTTGCTCGCCGCCGCCGCGCGCCGGTATGCATCCGGACCGAACTCTTCATGGAACTGAGGGGCGGTGGGGTACGAAGTGTACCGCGGCCCGCTGACATCGTAGCGGCGGAGCAGATCAGGGTCGAAATCGAGCCGTTGTTCCATGGGATGCCTCCGGCGGATCAACCGCGATAGCGGCGCATGACAAGGCTGGCGTTGGTGCCGCCGAACCCGAAGCTGTTGGACATCACGCTCTCCAGCTCGACGCCTTCCCGGCACTCGGTGACGATGGGAAAGCCGGAGGCCTCTTTATCCAAGGTTTCCACATTGATCGACGGGGCGATGAATCCCTCATTCATCATCAAAAGGGAGTAGATTGCCTCCTGCACACCGGCGGCGCCCAGAGAGTGTCCGGTCAGGGACTTGGTCGCCGACAGCGGTGGCATTTCATCGCCGAAGACCTCGCGCAACGCCTTCAACTCGGTGACATCACCCACCGGCGTGCTGGTGCCGTGGGTGTTGATGTAATCCAATCGGCCATCCGTGTGCTCCAAGGCCTGATGCATGCAGCGCACGGCTCCGTCGCCCGACGGCGCGACCATGTCGTGTCCGTCCGAGGTGGCGCCGAAGCCGACGATCTCGGCGTAGATCGGCGCTCCCCGGGCCAGGGCGTGGTCCAACGCTTCCACGACGACCATGCCCCCGCCGCCGGCGATCACAAAGCCGTCCCGATCGGCGTCGTAGGTACGGGAAGCGCGCTCGGGGGTTTCATTGTATTTGGTGGAGAGCGCGCCCATGCCGTCGAACAGCATGGTGAGGCTCCAGTGTTCCTCTTCGCCGCCGCCGGCGAAGATCATGTCCTGCTTGCCGAGCTGAATCTGCTCCATGGCCGCGCCGATGCAGTGGGCGCTGGTGGCGCAGGCGGAGGTGATCGAATAGTTCAGTCCCTTAATACGGAACGGAGTGGCCAGGCAGGCCGAGACGGTGGAGCCCATGGTGCGGGTGACTCCGTAAGGGCCGATCTTCCGCACTCCGCGCTCGCGCAGCGTCTCAGTGGCGGCAACGATATTGGCGGTGGACGCGCCGCCGGAGCCGGCAATCAGGCCGACCCGCGGGTCGGAGATATCGTCGTAACCGAGGCCGGCATCGTGAACCGCCTGGTCCATCGCGATATAACTGAACGCCGCCGCGTCTCCCATGAACCGTCTGGCCTTGCGGGGGATCATCTCGTCTAAGTCGATATCGACCGCGCCGGCCACCTGGCTGCGCAAACCGGCTTCGGCGTAATCCGCCTTATACCGGATCCCTGAACGGCCGCCACGCAACGATTCGACCACGCTCTGTCGGTCGTTCCCGATGCAGGAGACAACTCCGATGCCAGTAATCACCACTCGACGCACGGCTCACTTCCTCCAATCGCTGCGATGCGATTATGACTGATTGATATCCCCGGGATTCTGGAACAGCCCGACTCTGAGATCTTCGGCGGTATAGATCCGCTTGCCGTCCACGGTGACCGAGCCGTCGGCGATTCCCATTACCAAGCGCCGATTGATCACCCGTTTCAAGTCCACACGATAGACAACCTTCCGGTTATCGGGAAGGATCTGGCCGGTAAATTTGACCTCGCCGCACCCCAGCGCGCGCCCGCTGCCGGCGCCCCCGATCCAGCCGAGATAGAATCCGACCATCTGCCACAGGGCGTCCAGGCCCAGGCACCCCGGCATAACCGGATCGCCCGGAAAGTGGCAGCTGAAAAACCAGAGGTTGGGATGGATATCGAGTTCGGCTACGACCTCGCCCTTCCCGTGCTCCCCATTATCGTCGCGGATACTGGTGATCCGGTCGAACATCAACATGTTGGGGGCGGGAAGCTGAGGGTTTCCGGGGCCGAAAAGCCGCCCGTGGCCGCTCAACAGTAACTCTTCGTAGGTGTAGCTGTGTCGTCTCTCCATGCCGCTCCTTCGCAGCGGGTTCAAGCTTCAAAGTCCGGGATTATACAGATTGAACGGGGGAATGGCGTGCGGGAAAACGCCCCGTCCCGATCGGCACGGCACGGGGCGCTCCGGCGCGGCTTGTGCCGCGGTGTTACTGCCGCTGCTCGTGAATCATCGAGGCGACCTGATCCCGCAGTTCGGGGTTCATGTCCATCGCGTTGGCGATCTCGGAATACTCCGGTACGCTCAGGCCGTTATCCTCAATGGCCTCGATCATCTCGTTGTTGGCCTCTTCCTGCAGGGTGCGCGCCTCCTCGGGGTCCTCCGTAGCTTGTACTTGGCCGGTGTACTCTTCCTGGATGTCGATTATATCGAGATAGGCATCGACGAAGTACTCGATCTGTTGATCGCTGAACGTCGGCCGGTCGGGGTCCGGTTGCGCTATGCCCGGCTCTTGCTGCTGCATGCCGCGCTCTTGCTGTTGCATCCCCGGTTCTTGTTGTTGTTGCT
>SKJZ01000018.1 GCA_007121755.1 Halorhodospira sp.
CACCCGTTAAACAATTACTAACCTTTCGGCAGGTATTGTCAGGTAGCACCCATACGGGGTCTCGGCCGCAGGGATGCGGCCGTGAAGCCTCCAGGGATGGATTCACGGCGTCCCCGTATGGCTGCTACCTGACAATACCTGCCGAAAGGCTAGTAACTGACACTACCATCATCTTTATGCCCCACCCAAACCCCCACGCCGGCATACTGCCCCGGAAACGACTCCTGGGCGTCATCGACCGGGGCGCGCCGCCTGGAGAAGCGCGGCGGCTCGCCTCGCTGCTGGAGATCCCTTTGCTGGAGACGGCCCCGGCGGCCCCGGCGGGGATGGTCGTGGAGTGGGGGGAGCGCCTCGCCGTGCGGCCGCTGGGCACCGGGGCGCCCCGGCCGGTGGCGGCGGCCTTCGACGACCCCGGATACCGGCGGCGGTTACGACAGGCGACCCCCCGCCGCGAACCTCTGGCCCGGGCGCTGGGACTCCACCGGCGCCGGCCGGACCGGGTGGTGGACGGCACCGGCGGATTGGGCCGCGACGCCATGATCCTCGCCTGGCTCGGCATCGAGGTTCTCTTGGTGGAACGCCACCCGCTGCTGGCCCGAATGCTGGAGGACGGCCTGGCGCGGGCCCGCAACCACCCGGAACTTGCCGCCGCCGCCCACCGCATCACGCTCGACTCGAGCGACACCGTCGACCTCTTGCGACACAAGGCGGTTGCCGACGAGCATTTCCAGGCCATCTACCTCGACCCCATGTACCCCGCCGGTCCCCGCCGGGGCGGTCCTGCGCGGGAAGCGCAGATCCTGCAATTGCTGGTACCGCCACCCGACGATGAAGCGGAACTCTTGGCGGCGGCCCTGGCGTCGGGGGTACGGGTAGTGGTGAAACGGCCGCGCAAGGCCGGCCCGCTGGACGGCCGCGCACCGCACCACGCCATCGAGGGACGGGCGGTGCGGTTCGATGTCTATGAGGGAGGTTGAAAGCGGCATTGGACGAAGCTCGAGCCTTGGCACTCGGCCTCAAGACCGGAGATTACAAAGCGTACCGCCGTCGCGTAGAGGAGTGAGCGGGCGAGAACGGAGTTGTGCCGCTAACTGTTTTTCTTGGCTGGGGGAGGTGGATTCGAACCACCGTTGACGGAGTCAGAGTCCGTAGTCCTACCGCTAGACGATCCCCCAGTGGAACCGATAGAGGCGGCTCCCCGCCGCCCTTAACGTTTGGAGTACTGCGTCGCCCGGCGCGCCTTGTGAAGGCCGACCTTCTTCCGCTCGACCATGCGCGCGTCGCGGGTAACGTATCCGGCCTGGCGCAGCACCGGCTTGAGCGTCTCGTCGTAGTCGATGAGCGCCCGCGTAATCCCGTGACGCACCGCGCCAGCTTGTCCGCTGGGGCCGCCGCCGGAGACCGTGGCGTTGATATCGAAGCGCTCAGCGGCGTCGACCAACTCCAACGGCTGGCGGACGATCATCCGCGCGGTCTCACGACCGAAGTACTCGTCCAACGGACGCCCGTTCACGGTAATCTTGCCGGCGCCGGTCTTCAAGAAGACCCGGGCAGCGGAGGTCTTGCGCCGCCCCGTACCGTAATGCTGCTGCTCTGCCATTACTCTCTCGATCCTAAATCCGGATTAGAACTCCAGCGGCCGCGGCTGCTGGGCGTGGTGGCGGTGCTCCGAACCGGCGTACACCTTCAGCTTCTTGAGCATGGCGCGGCCAAGCCGATTCTTCGGCATCATCCCCCGGACGGCGCGCTCCAGTAGCCGCTCGGGGTGGGTGGCGCGCACTTCGGCGACGGTCTGGGTCTTCAGCCCGCCGGGATACCCGGTGTGGCGATGGTACACCTTGTCCCGCTCTTTCCGGCCGGTGACCCGCACCTTGTCGGCGTTGACCACCACAATGTAGTCGCCCGTATCCACATGGGGCGTGAACACGGCCTTGTGCTTGCCGCGAAGCCGGTACGCCACCTCGCTGGCCAGGCGGCCCAGTGTCTTATCGGTGGCGTCTACTATGTACCAGTCCCGCTCGACTTCCGAGGGCTTGGCGCTGAACGTCCGCATTGCTTGACTCTCCCCAGTGAAGGCGGGGAATGGTAACGGAAGCGGAGCGCGCGGGCAACCGAAAAAAAAAGCGCGACCAGGGAGGCCGCGCCAAAATCCTCAAAGTAGGATGGAGGAGAAGACCGACTGACGTAGACCATCATCCGGTATATTCAATTTTCATATTGTGCAGCGCACATGTCAACCCCGTCAGTTCCGGGATCAAACCTCTCGGCCGGGTGACAGGTTACGGCCAGAGAAGATCTCCATCATCTCCCGCCGCAGATGCCGCCGGATCTCCTCGCGCTCTCCCTCATCCATATCCGCGCTCGACTCGCCGAAGAGGTAATTGTCGAGCTTGAAATCGCGCAGAATCATCTTGGTATGGAAGATGTTCTCCTGATAGACGTTGACGTCCATCAGGTGGTAGCGCTGCTTGGTGTCTTCCGAGAGGTAGTTCTGGATCGAGTTGATCTCGTGATCGATGAAGTGCTTACCCCCTTCCACATCCCGCGTGAAGCCGCGGACCCGGTAGTCCATGGTGACGATGTCCGAGTCGAAGGAGTGGATCAGGTAGTTCAACGCCGTCAGCGGTGAAATCACGCCACAGGTGGAGACGTCGATATCGGCGCGAAAGGTGCTAACCCCTTTGTCCGGGTGCATCTCGGGATAGGTATGCACCGCGATGTGGGACTTGTCGAGGTGACCGACTACCGCTTCGGGTAGCGGCCCCGGACGCGCCTGGGAGCTGTCCTCGACATCGTTCGGGGTCACCGGCTCCTCGGAGATCAGCAGGGTCACGCTAGCCCCTTGGGGCTCGTAGTCCTGGCGGGCCACGTTGAGCACCGTGGCGCCGATAATCTCGGCTACGTTGGTCAGGATCTCGGTGAGCCGCTCGGCGTTGTACTCTTCATCAATGTACTCGATGTACGCGCGGCGTTGCGCCTGCGTCTTGGCATAGCAGACGTCGTAGATATTGAAGCTCAACGACTTCGTCAGGTTGTTGAACCCGTGAAGTCGCACTCGGGTATTGTCCGCCAACGCCTTTTACCTCCCGGCCGGCTTGCCGCCTTCCAGAGGCGGGGATTATGCACAAATCAGTGAGTGACGCCACCCTCCCGCGCGCAAGGGGGCGCTTCGGCTACACTTACAAGAAGAGTAGAAGTATCCCTGCGTTCTATGGGTTGTTTATTGTTACTATAATGGTTCTTAATAAATCCATCACATTCATTCACTCGCCTCACTCCGGGGCGGGAGCAGACATGGATCAATCGACGCACTGGGCCCCACTGAACGAGGGCGCCGGGTTTCCCCCTTGTCTGGAGCGCGCGCTCCCTCACTTTGAACGCCGGAGTTTTCGGCCGAAGGCAGTCATCTACAGCAGCGAACTCCACAACACGCTCTGCTGCGTGATCAGCGGCAGCGCCACGGTCTATGTGGAGGAGCCGATCAACCAACCGGTGGTCACCGACTATCTCTTTCCTGGTGAACTATTCACCGCCGAGAGCCTGGCGGATCCCGGCCCCGCGCCGACGATCGTCGTGCGGGCGCGCACCGCGTCCGAGGTGGGGTTCCTGTCGTGGAATCGGTTTCGAGATCTGGCCCACGACGACCCGGAACTGTTCGAACTCATTCTGGCGCAGTGGGGGCGCCGCCAGCGCCGACTGGAGATCAAGGTCCACGACTTGGCGCGGGCGGATGTAGCGCAGCGGGTGGAGCGGGCGCTCCGCCACTTGGCGCGGCTGCCCAACGCCGCGCCCCATCCCGGCGGCATGCAGGTTCGCATCACCCGCCAGGAACTGGGGCAATTCGTCGGCTGTTCACGGGAGATGGCGGGCCGGGTGCTGAAATCGTTGCAGCAGTCGGGGGCCCTGATGCTCAGGGGCAGGACCATCGTAGTTCGCGACGCCACGCGATAACAGCATCCCGGACGGCGGCTGGCCGCTTCCGAATCAGTCACCGAACAGCTCCCGCAGCTTGCCGCCGGGGGACGGCGCCACCATGAACGCCTCTCCCACTAGAAAGGCATGCACGCCGGCGTCCCACAGCCGCCGCACGTCCGCGGGGTGGTGGACGCCGCTTTCGGTGACGGCCAGCGCGCCCTCGGTAACGTCGGGCAGCAAGTCGATCGTGGTGGTCAAGTCGGTCTCGAAGGTACGCAAATCCCGATTGTTGATCCCCACTAAACCGGGACCAAACGGTAGCACGCGCGCCAGCTCTTCCTGGTCGTGAACTTCCACCAACACGTCGAGCCCCAACTCGATACCGAGGGCGTGCAACTCCGCCAACTGAGCGTCACCCAGCGCCGCGGCGATCAGCAATATGCAGTCGGCGCCGAGGACGCGCGACTCGTAAACCTGATAGGCGTCGACGACAAAATCCTTGCGCAGCACCGGGAGTGCGACCGCGCTCCTAGCCGCCCGTAAGTGGTCGTCGTCGCCCTGAAAGAACTCCCGGTCGGTGAGGACGGACAGGCAGGCGGCGCCCGCGGCCTCATACTCGCGGGCGATGGCCGCGGGGTCGAAATCGGCGCGCAGCACCCCCCGGCTCGGAGAGGCACGCTTGATTTCGGCGATGATTGCCGGCCGGCAGGCGGCGGACCGGCGGGCCAACGCGTCGCGGAACCCGCGCGCCGGCGGCAGGTCGGCGGCGCGGGCAGAGAGCGCCCGCAGTGGCTCTACCGCCGCACGGTCGGCCACCTCCTCGGCCTTATGGCGGAGGATACGACGGAGGATATCGGGCGTCTCCCGCACTACCGTTCACCCACGCGGGTCGCCTCAATGAACCCCTCCATCCGCTGGGCGGCGGCGTCGGAGCCCATCAATTCGCGCGCGAATTCGACCCCCTCGCGCAGTGAACCGGCCCTGCCGGCGATGTAGAGCGCCGCTCCGGCGTTGGCCGCGATCAGATCGGCGGACGGCGTCGCCGCGCCGGAGAACGCTTCGTAGATACGCGCCAGGCTCTCATCGGCGCCGGCGACGCGAAGCGACGACAGATCGTGTTCCCGCAGGCCGAGTTCGGCGGGGTTCACCGTGTACTCGCGGATCTCGCCGCCGGCCAGTTCGGCCACCCGAGTCGGCGACGAGACGCTGATCTCGTCGAGCCCGTCCTCGGCGTGAACCACCAACACCCGCTCGCTACCGAGTTCGCGCAAGACCTCGGCCAAAAGCGGCACCCAGTGGCCAGAGAAGACCCCCAGCAATTGCCGCCGCGCACCGGCCGGGTTGGTCAACGGCCCGAGCAGGTTGAACAGGGTCCGCGCGCCCATCTCCCGGCGCGGTCCGACGGCGTGTTTCATCGCGCTGTGATGCTGGGGGGCAAACAGGAAGCCGACGCCGACCTGCCGAATACAGCGGGCCACCTCCTCGGGCGGGAGATCGAGCCGCGCGCCGGCGCGCTCCAGAACGTCGGCGCTGCCGCTCTTGCTGGAGACGGAACGGTTGCCGTGCTTCGCGACCACCGCCCCGCCGGCGGCGGCGACGAAGGCGGCGGCGGTTGAGACGTTGACCGTCCCGCTGGCGTCGCCGCCGGTCCCGCAGGTATCCAGCAGATCCTCGCTCTCCGCCTCCACCCGCTGGGCGAGTTCTCGCATCACCGCGGCCGCCGCCGCGATCTCCGCCACGGTCTCGCCCTTCATCCGCAGACCGATCAGAAAACCGCCAATCTGCGCCGGCGTGGCCTCTCCGGTCATAATGGTGCGCATGACGGCGGCCATTTCGGCGGCGTCCAGATCGCCGCCCTCGGTGACGCGGCGGATGGCTTCCTGCATATTCATGGCTGGGCGGACCCCGACGGTGGTGGGAAAGGGGGCAAGTTACAAGAGACAAGTTCCAAGTGACAAGTTCCAAGTTTTACTAACCTTTCGGAAGGTATTGTCAGGTAGCAGCCATACGGGGTCTCGGCCGCAGGGATGCGGCCGTGAAGCCTCCAGGGATGGATTCACGGCGTCCCCGTATGGCTGCTACCTGACAA
>SKJZ01000022.1 GCA_007121755.1 Halorhodospira sp.
CGACCGAGGGCGAGGGCGGACCTCCTTGCGGGGGACGCTGTGAATACATCCCTGTACGCTCAACGGCGGCATCCATGCCGCCGACGCCCCCGCAAGGAAGTCCGCCCCCGCCCTCGGCCGGTTTTTCGAGATCCCCGAATAGTGCAGGCGGTCCACTTTACCCGTGGATCCCCGTGCAAAATCAAGGGATATGCGGTATCGTCCGACGACCTCTATCGATTGCAGCATCGACTCTTCGAACCCCAATGGCCCAAGAGCATTACAACCCCATCCCGGTGAAACGCGACCGGGTCCGCCCCGACGACGTGGAAATCGGCCGCCCGATCCCCTTCGATATCGAGGACGCCTACGGCCGCGTGCTGGTAGCCCGTGGCCAAGTGGTCAAGACCCCCCAACAACAGCAACGGCTGCTCCAGATCGGCCGCACGCCCTACCACACCGCCTCCCGCCGGCAGACCGGCGGCGTCAGTGAGCGAGGGATCAGCGGCAACGGCATGGATCTGGATCCGTTCTCCGAGATCTACCACCTCTCGATGACCCTGCAACAGGCGTTCAAGAACCTGGGACAAGGTAAGGGGCGGTTCTTGCAGCGGCTGGACGGCCTGCTCAGCCGTATCGGCGACCTGGTGGAACGCGATCCGGACGCCGCGGTAGGCGCGGCACACCTGGACGAGGAGTTCCCGTACAGCGTACGCCACCCACTGCGCCAGGCGCTGCTGTGCGACATCGTTGGCCACTATCTCGACATCAGCGACGGCGAACGCCGCGCCGTCGTCAGTGCCGCCTTGACCGCCAATGTCGGGATGTTGGATCTGGAGGCCCAGCTGGAGAAGCAGGACGCTCCCCTTACCAAGGAGCAGACCGCGGCGCTGCGGCAGCACCCGCTCCGCTCCGTGGAGTTATTGCGTGCCGAGGAGGTTGAGGATCCGGAGTGGCTGCGGATCGTGGCAGAGCACCACGAGCGGATGGACGGCAGCGGCTACCCCAACGGATTGCAAGGGGACCGGATCTGCCTCGGCGCCCGGCTGCTGGCCATCGCCGACACTTACATGGCCATGGTCTCCAACCGCGCCTACCGGCCCGCCAATGCCGTCCGCGACGCCCTGTTGGAACTGCTCGATCAAAGCGGATCGATATACGACCGCAAGCTACTGTCCAAGCTGATTCAGACTATCGGGATCTATCCCGCAGGGAGCTTGGTGGCGCTGGATAACAGCGAGCGGGGCGTGGTCATTCGACGCGGCAAAGAGAGCACCAAACCACTGGTAGCGGTTATCATCAAGGCCAACGGCGAGCGCACCGCCCGCCCGCTACTGCGTGATACCAGTCTCGCGGACACACCCGATGTCGAATCGCTGCTGCCGCCGTCGGCCATTACGACCCGGCTGAACTTGGCGGCGCTGTGGGGATACGGATCGTCACAATGAGCTCTACCAACCTTTCGGCAGGTATTGTCAGGTAGCACCCATACGGGGACGCCGTGAATCCATCCCTGGAGGCTTCACGGCCGCATCCCTGCGGCCGAGACCCCGTAGGGGTGCTACCTGACAATACCTGCCGAAAGGTTGGTAACGGTCAAATGTCCATATCGCCGGCAACCTGAGGTTTCTTCTCCTCAACGTCGGACGGCCCATCGGCCGCGGAGACATTTACGCGCGGCTGCGGCGGTCCGAAATAGCGGATCAGCAACTCGAACCAGTCCTCATAGCGGCCGAACATACTGGCGGCCTGCACCTCGCCGACGGCATCGGCCTCGTCCGCCGCACCCCCGGTTCCATCAGCGGCCGCGGCCACCGTCGTGCTGCCGTCACCATTTTTCTCGGTAGTTCCAACGCCCTCGGCAACCGCGATGGTGGTATCGAGCCCGGCGGCGGGGCGGCCGTCGATCCGTAACTCCTGCCCCGGAAAGATCGGACGCTCCGGATCGAGGCCGTTGGCCGCGGCCAACGTGCTAACGCTCGTTCCGGCACGCTGGGCGATGCGGGAGAGGCTGTCGCCGCGCCTTACCGTGTAGTGGGTCTGGTCGGCCAGCGGCACCCCGTCGGCCACCGGCAGGCGCAACGTCTGCCCCACCCGGATCAGATGGGCGTTGCGCAGGCCGTTGAGGGAGACCAGTTCCCGGGAGGAGACGTCGTAGCGCAAGGCGATGCTTGAAAGCGTATCCCCGCGCGCGACGGTGTGATAGCGATCCGGGATCTGAGCGAAATAACGGGCATCGTCGCCGATTCGAGCGAGCAACACACGCGGGTCCGGCCGGCCGGCGCCGCCGGGAACACGCAAGCGGTATCCGCGGGGGACCAGCTTATTGCCCTCCCATATCGGCGCGAGCAGCCCGCGATTCAATTCGCGAAGATCCCGGCGGTCCACCTCGAAGGCATCGATAATATCGTTGATGGAAGCGTAGAACGGCATCTCGATGACCTCGCTGGGCACCGGACGGGCACGCTCGACCGGCCCGAAGTACCGCTCGGCCTGGGCGCTGACATCGATAGCCGCCAAAAAGGCGGGGTAGAAGTTACGCGAAGCGAACCCCCACGCCCTGCCCTCGTACTCACGAATGATATCGGTGATATCTCGGGAGCCGGTGGCCTTCACCGCGCGTTGAATACCGGCGACGCCGTGGTTGTATGCGGAGAGGGCCAGCGCCCAATCACCGGTGACAGAGTAATTGTGCCGCAACAGGCGGGCGGCAGCCTCGGTGGCCAGATACGGGTCCATGCGCTCATCGATGACATAGTCCACCCGCATGAAGCGGCGTCCGGTACCGCGGGTAAACTGCCAGATGCCCGCCGCACCGGCCCGGGAGTACGCGTCCGGATTGAACGACGACTCGACGTGAGGCAAGGCCTCTATCTCCCGCGGCAGCCCCATCTCATCCAGGGTCCGGTGTATGTACTCCTCCCACATTCCCGAGCGCACCAAACCCCGCCGGAAACGGTCCGACTGACCGCGCTGAAAACGAATCTGCCGCGACGCCCGGCGCAGCGTCCCCCCATCCGCGTCAATGCCCCACAAGCGCAGGACACGCCGCTCCTCCGCGCTTAGATCCCGGTGATCGCCCGCCGCCAGCGTCTCCAGCATCCGGCTGTAATACGCCCGCCGGTCACGCACATGCCGCACTCGCTGAGCGTGGGTCGCCCCCTCCGGAAAGCGGATCGTCTCGTAGATAATCGACAAATCGGAACGATCGTGAAGGAGGCCGCCCCCGGTGCTGACCTCGCCGTAGATCTTGGTCCAGAACTGGATGGCCGGCTCAAGCTCCGGCGAACGGGGAAAAGGCTCCGCGACCGCCCCATTGACCGACACCGTACACAGGAACCACGACAGCACGGCAACCATTCGACGCATGGAGAAGATCCCTGTGAGTGTTATTAGTTAGCATCCGGCCCGCTGGCCACCACAACGTGATAAAACATCCCAATGCCCGCGAAGCATACACGCTACCGCTCCGCGGCTGCCACGAGTAGTACCGTGGTGGCGGGCACAGTAAGTACGGAGCTTCCTCGCATCCGGAACCCCCTAATGAACCGTTCCGGGAACTTATGAAGCTTTCGGCAAGCTAAACTGGGGCGGCGATCCCTCAAGCGGGAACCGCTGGAGCTGTCCCACAGCGCCGTTCTAACGGGTGATAATAGGCCGAACGTCGTTCAGCAGACGAGGCACCGCTCCGTGCAACCACCTCCGCCGGATCTCCATCGAGCCATTCAAGCCTGGTCCAAGGCCGGCGGGCTGAGTTTAACTACCGATCTGATACCCTCCAATGCCCTGCTCAACGGCCTCCACGAAGAGGCTGTATCAGCCCTGCGCGACCGCATGAAGCAGGCCCGTTCTCCGGCTGAACGCCAACGCTGCCAACGCCTACTGGGAGAACTGGCCGATCTCGGCCCCAAGGGCCATGCAGCGGGGCTGCAACAGGCGTGGTCACGGGCAATCACCGAGATCGCCCTACCCCGCTTCTGGCGCCTGAGCATCAACGGCCGGCCGGGCCAACTGGTGGCCATCGGTTCCCCCAATCAGCCGGGTGGCTTCTCGCCTGTGGTCCAGGAGGGGCTACGCGTGTATCAGCCGCTGCTTGGAGCCAAAGCGTGGCTCATGGCGCGGCTCTTCGAGGACGCCTGCCAGCAGGCGCGCAACTCCGCTTGGCGGCCGGACGAGCGGTGGGGGCTGCAGTACTGGGCCGACCGCTCCACTCTGGCGCTGGTCCTCGTCACGCCGGAGACGTGGGCGGATCATAGCGCGGTAGCGAAGAGCGAGGATCAACAACGTTGACGGACAGACACCACTGTTATGGCGGAGAGGGAGGGATTCGAACCCCCGGAGGGCGCATGCCCTCACCCGATTTCAAGTCGGGTGCTTTCGACCGCTCAGCCACCTCTCCTCGGTGATCAGCCTCTCGGGAAGAACCGGCCGGCTTCCCGCGCCCTTTTAGTGTGCGGCGCGCCACGCTCCGGAGCAAGGACGCGCGTCGCCGGCGGCGCGGATGGCCTCTCCAACTAGGCGGGGACCGCGGTAGACGAGACCGGTGTAAAGTTGGACTAGGTCGGCGCCGGCCTCCATGCGCTCACGGGCGTCATCGCCGGTGCTGATACCGCCGACGCCGATCAGGGCCGTCTTGCCCCGGCACTGGCGGGCCAAGCCCCGCAGCACCTCCTCGGCCGCCGGCTTGAGAGGGCGTCCGCTCAAGCCGCCCTCCTCTTCCGCCGTCGGCACGCCCTCCAGACCGGGACGGGCCAGCGTAGTATTAGTAGCGGCGATGCCGTCGACCTCCAATTCCAGGAGTTGCTCGATAATCGGCTCCAACTCGCCGGGCTCCCAGTCAGGAGCGATCTTCACCACTAGCGGCACGTACCGCTCATTGGCAGCGGACAGGCGGCGGCGCTCCGCCTGCAGGCGGTAGACGATAGTCCGCAGGTTGGATGCCTGCTGCAACGCACGCAATCCCGGGGTGTTGGGCGACGAAACATTGACGGCGACATAGTCGGCCACGCCGTAGACCGCATCCAGGGCGGCGGCGTAGTCATCGGCCGCGCGCTCCGGTGGCGTGTCCCGGTTCTTACCGATATTGATGCCGACCACCCCCCGATAACCAGAGGTCCGCAGCCGCCGCGCCAGGGCGGCGGCCCCGACATTGTTGAACCCCATCCGGTTGATCAGCGCCTCGGCCTCGGGAATACGGAAAAGCCGCGGACGGGGATTGCCGGGCTGCGGCCGGGGCGTAACAGTGCCCAACTCGATGAATCCGAATCCCATGCGGGCCATGGCGGTCAAATACTTGCCGTCCTTATCGAAGCCGGCGGCGAGCCCCACGGGGTTGGGAAAATCGATGCCCATCACCTGCCGCGGCAACGCCGGTATACGCCCTCGCATCCAGTTGATCAAACCGAGCGGACCGGCGATACGGGCCATGCCCAACGCGACGCGGTGCGCGGTCTCGGGCTCGAGCCGGAACAACAGCGGACGAATGAGCGAGTACATCGAGTCTCCGTGAATAAGCAGTGAACACACGAACGCCGGCCAATCGGGTTAAACCCTTATCGACCGTACGCTCGACCTTGGCTTACACTTCAGCCAACGGGGAATCGCAGGATAGCCATATGCGGCGCGACATATTCAACCAGATGAGCGGCGGGGGCAAGCCCGATCTGAGGGCATTCACCCATTATCGATGGTCAGCTCCCCGGCCACGACAATATTGCCGCTGGATGTCTCATCGACCCGTACCACTTGGAGGGATCCGGTGAGGGGAGGGAGGCGCCCGTCGGCGGGAGTCACGCTGATGTATAGCCGTTCGCCGACAACCACCGTCACCTCCGTTTCGAACTGTACCCCGTCGGCGCTGAGATCCCGTGTCCAGCCGCTGTGGCGCCGGGAAGGTTCGTTCTCCCGGTGGAAACTCAGATCGGTTTCTACTTCCATCCGCTGGAATGAACGGCGGTTGCGCCAAAAATCGCGAGACTCCGTCATGACTGCTCCCGTCCGCGTCTCTGCTCCTGAATACGGCCGTAAGCGGGGCGCAGCGACAGAACCGGCCGGCCACTGCCCCACCTGTCGAGGATCTATTAAACCCGATGCGCTCGGATACCGCCACCGGAGGTACGCATGGCTAATCGGCACCACCGGCCGCAAACTGCAATGCTGAAGCGCGGCGCGATCACGGCCGTTGCGGGGTTGGCGCTAGCCGCCGCGCCGGCTGGCGCGGCGGCCGCTTTCGAAGAGTGCGTGGCCGACTTGCGCGAGGAGCTGATCCAGGAGGGGCAACCGGCCGATGTAGTGGAGACGGCTCTCACCGACGTCCGCCGATTGGACCGGTTGATCGAACTCGACCGCCACCAGCCAGAGTTCGTCCAGCACTTTTGGGACTACATCGATCAGCGGGTCACCGATCGCCGGGTGGCCCAGGGGCGGCGCCTGATGGAGAAGCACTCCGAGTTGCTTTGGCGTATTCGAGGCGACTACGGGGTCAGCCCCCGCTACCTGGTGGCGCTCTGGGGCATGGAGACCCACTACGGCTCCTACTTCGGACGCGTTCCGGTGGTCGACGCGCTGGTCACCCTGAGTTGCGACGGACGGCGAGGCGCGTTCTTCCGCACCCAACTCGAAGCCACCATTGAGATTCTCTCCGCCAACCGGATGAAACGCGCCGACATGCGCGGTTCCTGGGCCGGCGCGATGGGGCACACTCAGTTCATGCCGACCACATTCCTGGACTACGCCATCGATTACGACGGGTCCGGAAGCACCGACCTTTGGGGCAGTCTGGCCGACGCCTTCGGCTCTTCCGCGAACTATCTCCGCTCTATGGGCTGGAATCCGGAACAGCGGTGGGGCCGCGAGGTCTCTCTAACCGACGAATTCGACTACTCTCTGGCCGGACTCGACCATCGACGCTCCGTGCGCGAGTGGGCCCGGGCGGGGGTGCGCCGCGCCGACGGCGGGCACCTACCCCGTTCGGACCAGGAGGGGTCGGTGTTACTGCCGATGGGGCGGGACGGCCCCGCCTTTCTGGTCTACGACAACTTCCGCGTGCTGCTGCGCTGGAACGCCTCGATCTCCTACGCGCTGGCCGTGGGCCACTTGGCCGATCGGTTGGACGGCCACCCGCCACTGCGCGGGGGGCGGCCCGAAGCGGATTCCATACTGAACCGCCAGGAGACCAAGTGGGTGCAGAAGCAGCTGAACCGGCTAGGGTACGACGCCGGCGAGCCGGACGGCCTCATCGGACCGAACACCCGGCGCGCGGCGCGCGCCTACCAGACCGACTACAGCTTGCCGGCCGACGGCTACCCCGACCGGGAGTTGATGCGCCAGATGAAGAGGCAATTGGTCGCCCACGACGAGCACGACAGCGGGGAGTCGTAATCGCCCCCGCCGCGCTACTCGTCGGCTTCCGCGACCACTCCGCGCAGGTATTCGATGATATCGCCGGACTCGTAGAGCCACCGGCCGCCGCCTTGGTCGTCGGGGATAAAGAGGCACGGGACCTTCCGCTGGCCACCCTCCCGCTCAAGGCGCTCGGCAGCTTCCGGATCGTCGTCGATATCGACGCCGTCGAGGGTGATCCCAAGACTGCGGACCGCCAAGCGTACCCGCATGCAGAAGGGGCACCACCGCGTCTCGTAGAGTTTCAGGCCTGCGACCTCCTCGTCCAACCGCCGCTGAAGCCGCCGTTGTTCACCCGGATCTGCTGTGTTTTCGCTCATAAACCCTCCCGGAAAAGTCGCAATTCTCATAATGTAAGGCCTTCAATGCAAGGGGCATAAGAGGGTCTCGAGAAACCGGCAGGGTGCGGGGGCGGACCACTTTGCGGGGGACGCCGTGAATATATCCCTGTACGCTCGACGGCCGCATCCCTGCCGATCGCCGGGAGTTGCTTGCACTTTTGTGCCAACCACTTGAAACTCTTAGCCAATCACCGTTTTTGGGACTTTACGTGGATAACGCAGTCGACCTCAAACAACCGGAACTCTACTTCAACCGGATGCTCAGCCTGTTGGAGTTCAATCGCCGCGTGCTGGAGGAGTCCAAAGATCCGTCAGTACCGCTGCTAGAGCGGCTGAAGTTTCTCTGCATCTTTAGCACCAACATGGACGACTTCTTCGAGATCCGCCTGGCTGGGATCAAGCAGAAGGCCGAATTGGGTTCAGTGCAGACCGAGCCGGACAACCGCAGCCCCCAGGAAGTGCTCAAGGCGACCAGCGCCCTGGCCCACGAACTGATCGACGAACAGTACCGGGTGCTGAACGACGAGCTGATCCCGCTCCTCGCGGAGCACTCCATCCGTTTTATCAAGCGCCAAGACTGGACAGAGTCTCAATCCACCTGGCTGCGGCGCTACTTCGAGGAGGATCTACTCCCGGTACTCAGCCCGCTCGGACTCGACCCGGCGCACCCCTTTCCCAAGGTGCTGAACAAGAGCTTGAACTTCATCGTCTCACTGGAGGGGAAGGACGCCTTCGGCCGCAATACCGGCCACGCCATCGTCCAGGCCCCGCGCGCTCTTCCGCGGCTGATCCGCATTCCGCAGGAAGAGGCCGGCGGCGGACCGGACGATTTCGTTTTCCTTTCGTCGGTGATCCACGCCTTCGTCAACGACCTCTTTCCCGGTATGACGGTAAAGGGTTGCTACCAATTCCGGGTGACCCGCAACGGCGACCTCTTCGTCGACGAGGAAGAGGTGGACGACCTGATGCGCGCCCTGGAGGGCGAACTGCCGCAGCGCCGTTACGGCGACGCGGTGCGGCTGGAGGTGGCGGCCAACTGCCCCGACGCCCAGGCCGGCTTCCTGCTAAAGGAGTTCAACCTCACCCGTGAAGACCTTTACCAAGTCGACGGCCCGGTCAATCTGGGCCGTCTGATGGCCCTCTACGACCTGCTCGACCACCACGACCTGAAGTACCCGTCGTTCACCCCGGGCATGCCGCCCTTCCTGGGCAGCGGGGTGGACATGTTCAAGGTCATGCGGAACCGGGATATCCTCCTCCACCACCCTTTCGAGTCATTCGTCCCGGTCATCGACTTTGTCCGCCAGGCCGCCACCGATCCGAAGGTACTCGCCATTAAACAGACCCTCTACCGCACCGGGCCGGATTCAGCGATCGTCAACAACCTGGTCAAGGCGGCGCGTGCCGGCAAGGAAGTCACGGTGGTGGTGGAGTTGCGGGCGCGCTTCGACGAGGAGGCGAATATCCAGTTGGCCCACCGCCTCCAGGAGGCGGGGGCCCACGTGGTCTACGGCGTGGTGGGCCACAAGACCCACGGCAAGATGGCGCTGGTGGTGCGGCGGGAGGACCGGGAGCTGCGCAACTACGTCCATATGGGCACCGGTAACTACCACTCCCGGACCGCCCGCCTCTATACCGACTACGGGCTGCTGACCGCCGACCGGCGCATCGGCGAGGATGTCCACCGAGTCTTCCTGCAACTGACGAGCCTAGGGCGATTCTCCGACCTCAACCGCCTGCTGCAAGCCCCGTTCACCTTGCACGACTCGCTGGTGGCACGGATCGAGCGGGAGGCTGACCACGCCGCTGACGGCCGCGCGGGGCGGATCATCGCCAAGGTCAACGCGCTGACCGAACCCCGCATCATCCAAGCCCTCTACCGTGCGTCGATAGCCGGGGCCGAGATCGATCTGATCGTCCGCGGCATCTGCGCTCTACGCCCTGGCGTCCCGGGCATCTCCGAAAACATCCGCGTGCGCTCCATCGTCGGCCGCTTCCTTGAACACACCCGCGTCTACCTGTTCGAGAACGGCGGCGAGCGAGAGGTCTTCTGCTCCAGCGCCGACTGGGCCAACCGCAACCTCTTCCGCCGTGTCGAAACCGCCTTCCCAGTGGACGACGAGGAGGCGCGGGCGCGCATCATCGACGACCTGGAGTGCTATCTGCGGGACAACGTCCAAGCGTGGGAGTTGCTGCCCGACGGCCGGTACCGGCGCGTGGAACCGCCCGACGGGGAAGAGCCCTTCTCGGCCCAGCAGGCCCTACTGGAGCGGTTGGCCGAGAAGCCCTGAAGCGAGAATCAGTACAAATCGAGACGGATTCCGACCTTGTGCAGATGGCGCCGCTCCTGTTCCAGATCGGTACGCAGCAGCGGCGCCCCCTCCAAGAGCCCGGCGGGAAAGCGCAACTCAAACGCATCCGGGCTCCCGCACAAGGTCGGCTCCGGCGCCAGCGCAGGGGCGCGGCCCCGGTGCAACACCACAGCCAGGCGCAGCAGCACCGCCAAGCGCCACCCGGTCTCGATCCAATGCTCGGGCAATGCGTTCAACTCCGCCCGCGCCACCTTGCGCCGGTGGGCACGCACCAGCGTCGCCAAGACTTGTTGCTCCTGCCGGGAAAAGCCCGCCATGTCCGAATAGTAAAGTATGTAGGCCCCGTGCCGGTGGAAGCGGACGTGCGAGATATCGAGCCCGATCTCGTGGAGTTGCGCTGCCCAGGCGAGCATCCTGCGGGGTGGAGCACCTTCAAGCCCCCACCCCTCGTCGACCTGATCCAGTAACCGTAGTGCCGACCGCGTCACTCGCTCGGCGTGGTCCATGTCCACGTGGTAGCGGCGGGCCAGATTGGCCACGGTGGCGGCACGGATATCGGCCGCGCCCCACCGCCCCACCAGGTCGTAGAGCACCCCCTCACGCAACGCCCCGTCGGCGACCTCCAACTCCTCGATACCGAAAGCGTCGAAGAGGCCGCTGAGGATCGCGACACCGCCGGGAAAGACCTGCTGGCGGTCGGCGGACAACTGCCCGCCAGTGGCCCGGTTCACCTCCCCGCAAGCCACCAGCGCACTGCGCAGATCCTGTAGTCCTGCGCTAGTAATCACGCCGTCGGCCCCGCCACTCCGCTCTGCAATTACCGCCGCCACGGCGCGCACTGTTCCCGATGCGCCGACGGCCTGCTCCCATGCGGGCGCGGCAAAGACGGCTTGCACGGGCTCCAATTCATACCGCGCCCGCAGAGCGGCCCGTTCCGTGGCCTCCGCCGTCACAACCCCGGCGGGAAAGTACGTTTCGGAGACCGACACGCACCCCAGATGGATACTCTCCATATCGGCAGGCCGCCGGCCCACGCCGAGAACCAACTCGGTGCTGCCGCCGCCGATATCCACCACCAGGCGCGGACACTGATTGAAACTGTGGCTGTCGGCCACGCCCAAATAGACGAGGCGGGCCTCTTCATAGCCGGAAACGATCTCGATAGGATGGCCCAACGCGCGCTCCGCTGCGGCTAGAAACGCGCCGATATCCCGCGCCCGACGCAGCGTATTGGTGCCCAGTGCGCGGACGGTTCCCGCCTCTAAGTGGCGCAACCGTCCACCAAAACGCTCCAAACACGCCAAAGCCCGCTGCTGCGCTTCAGGCGTAATCCGCTTTTCCGCATCCAGACCAGCGGCGAGGCGCACCGGCTCTCGGAGGCGATCGATCGGTCGCAGCGAACCTTCGGACTCGGCCACGGCGACGACCATGTGGAAACTGTTGGAGCCCAGATCCACCGCTGCAAAGACGCTTTTCCCCTCCGCGGCCATCAGAAAACGTTGCAGCCGGTCCGCACCGTCATTGTTACGTCTCCAGTGTATGCCACGATAACACCCGGTCGCGGCCCGCCTCCTTGGCGGCATAGAGCGCCTTGTCGGCCGCGCGGATCAACGCCTCCAGCCCTTCGAAGCGCGAGCGGTCCATATGGGTCGCGTATCCCGCTGAAAGTGTCACCTGCGGCACGACACCGCTCTCCAGCGAGAACTCGCTGGAAGAGACCTCCTTGCGCAGCCGGTCCAGAACCCGGAAGGCGCCGTCGCGGCTGATACCGGGCAGCACGACCAGAAACTCTTCACCGCCGTAGCGGGCCAGGATATCGCTCTGCCGAACGCAACGCCGTAACACCCCGGCCACGGCGTATAGCACGGCATCGCCGCCCTGATGGCCGAACCGCTCGTTGATACCTGTAAAATGATCCAAGTCGAGCAGCGCCAGCGTAAGAGGCCACGCCTGGGTTGTGGCGCCGTCGAACTCGCCCTGTAAGCGGCGCGCGAGGTGGCGGCGATTGTGCAGTTCGGTCAGAGGGTCGCGCTCTGCATCCTCGCGGAGCTTCCGATTCTGGACCTCCAGCTCACGCGCCGCCTTCTGCGCGGCGGCCGCCTCGTGGATCATATGCAGGCTGCGCAGGGTTAGAATCTCCCGCGCGCGCTCCGAAATCCCCGCCACATCCCGCCGGGTGAGCTCGAACTCGAACATCCGCGCCAGCGGCAGCGCTTCCTCGGAGATCGCCTCCAGGAACGCCGCGAATCGCGTTTGCTCCCATCCGAAAAAGTCGTTAGCCAGCGCCGCGGCTTCCATGGTGGCGCTGTCCGCATCGTCCGCCACCCAGATGTCGGCCACGGCGCTGGCCACGGCCATGTTCTTCAAGAAGCCGTGTTCGCTCTCATTGGTGCCTATACCGTCGGGATCGTGGCTGCCGGCGGCCGCCATCGCGAGATAACGGGGTAGGCGCCAACGTTGCATGAGCCACGCGCCAACCTCGGCGTGATCGGTGCTCAATACCTGGCGTTCCGAAAGCCGCAAGGTCTCGTGGCAGCGGATATCGGCCGCGATCCCGCCGTACTCCTTGGGGATTACCGCATCCAAGGCCAACATGCCGATGTCTTGAAGGAGGCCGGCCAATAGCAACTCTTCAACGTTGAGCTTCCCTTCATGCTCGCCGATAGCCCGGGCCGCCGCGCCGGTCATCAGCGCGCGGCGCCAAAAGAGCCGGTAATCGAGGCCACGCCCCAGCGGTTTCTTCAGCGACCGCACCAGGGTAAAGCTCAACGCCAGGGTCAGCGTGGCATCCAGCCCGAGGGCCATGATCCCCTGACGCAGATTATCGACGCGGCGTCGCTGGGCGTAGAGCGGGGAGTTCGCGGCCCGCAGGATCTTCGCGGCCAACGCGGGATCACGGGAGAGGGTTTCGGCCACCTCGGCCGGTTCGGCATCCGGATCTTGTCCCAGTTCCACCACCCGCAACGCCACGGCCGGAAGTGAGGGCAAATTGTGCGCCATCTCCAGGCGTGCTTCGAGTTCCGGCGTCATCGGGGGCTCCCTGGAGTAACTCTCATCTAGCCGGACCGTTCGCCTTCCGTCCGCCGGGCTTCATCGGCTGGCTGGTCCCCGCCCTCCTGCTGCTTCTCCAGCGGGCATTGCTCGTCATCCATGAGAGCCATATAGGCGGGACTATCGAGGTCCTCATACTGTCCGCTGTTGACCGCCCAGAAGAAGATCCCCACAGCCAAGGCGACCAACAATAGGCTGATAGGGATAGAGATCAGCAGTGCCGTCACGATGCCGTCTCCTCTCCAGGATCGGTAGCGCGGCGGGGCGATGCAGTGCCACGCGTCACGCGCAGCGCCGAAACGGGAAGGCGCTGCCGCCCGATCCGGCGCAGCCGTCCGGCGTTAAGCACTACAACAAGAGAACTCACCGTCATCCCCAACGCGCCCATCCACGGTGTCAGAAAACCGGCCGCCGCCAACGGCAGCGCGGAGAAATTGTACCCCGCGGAGAGTCCGATATTCTGCTTCATGATCCGCAGCGTACCGCGGGCCCCTGCCACCCCGTCGACCAGTGGGCGCAGGCGGTCGCCCAGTATTACCATGTCGGCGCTGGTCTGCGCCAGCGCGGTACCGGCATTCATCGCCGCCGAGACATCCGCGCCGGCCAGCACCGGCGCATCATTCACGCCATCGCCCACAACGATGACCCGCTGGCCCTCCGCTTGCAGCGAACGGATGCGCGCCAGCTTGTCCTCGGGGCTCATCCGGCCTTGCCAGCGGTTGAGGCCGAGATGGTTCGCTACCGCCCCCACCACACTGGGGTCGTCACCGCTAGCGATCTCCGCCTGAAGCCCGAACTCCCGCAACGCGCCGACCGTTTCTTGTGCATCGTCCCGCAGGCGATCCACCATTTGAAAGCCGGCCAAAACCCCCTTCTCATCCGCCAGGGCCACCCAACTGCCCTCGCGGGAGAGCGGCTCGCCCCCATAAAGCCCGGCGGCGAAGGCCGGGCTGCCGATACGGTAGAGACGCCCGTCCACTCGGCCCTCTACACCGGCCCCCCGCTCCAGGGTCACCGACTCGGCCTCGGGGACGCGGCCGCTCGATCCGTCGGTAAAAGCGCGGGCGATCGGGTGTTCGGAGTAGCGTTCCAGTGCGGCGGCCAGCATCGCACACTCTTCCCGCCCGGCATTCCCGAAACACTCCACCTCACCAACGGCGATCTCGCCCCGCGTCAGGGTACCAGTCTTGTCGAAAACCACGTAAGTCGCCTTGGCCAACCCCTCGAGGGCATCGCGGCGGGTCACCAGCAGGCCGTGGAGAGCCAGGCGGCTGGTGCCTCCGGCTAACGCCATCGGCGTCGCCATGGCCAACGCGCACGGGCAGGTCGCGATCAGGACCGCCAACAGGATCAAAAAGGCCTGAGAAGGATCGTGCTGCAGCCAGTAGGCGTAGACCGCGGCCGCCAGGATCAAGACCACCGTTACGAAGCGCCGCGCCACCCAATCGGCCAACCGCGCCAAGCGGGGCCGATCGGACTGGGCCCGCTCCAACAAACGGACGATCCCGGAGAGGACCGTATCCGTGCCGACAGCCTCCACCCGCACGCGTACCGTGCCGGCGACATTGATGCTGCCCCCCACCACGCGGTCACCGGCGGAGCGCCGGCGCGGCATCGCCTCGCCGGTAAGCATGGCCTCATCGACACTGCCCTCGCCCCACACGACCGTACCGTCGGCGGGAACGGACTCGCCGGGCCGGATCAACACCTCGTCCCCCACCATCAGTTCACGGGCGGCCACCAACTCCTCGCCTTCCGGGGTGATCCGGGTGGCCGTCGACGGGGTCAGACTCGCCAACGCGTCCGCGGTATCGCTGGCGTGGTGGCGTGCCACCATCTCAGCGTAACGGGCAATAAGCAGCAGAAACACGAACATGGTGACCGAGTCGAAGTAGACCTCGGCACCGCCGGTTACCGTCATATAGACACTGGCCAGATAGGCGGAACCGATGGCGAGCCCCACCGGCACATCCATCCCGGGCGACAGCGCGCGCAAGTCGCGATAGAGGCCGTGAAAAAAGGGAAACCCGGAGTACAGAACCACCGGCGTGGCCACCAAAAGGCTGACCCAGCGCAGCATCTCCTGGTGAATAAGCTCCATGCCGTAGTACTCACCGGCATAGAGGCCCACGGCGAACATCATCGCCTGCATCATGCCGAGACCGGCCACCGCCAAGCGCCGCAATGCCCGGCGGCGCTCCTGCGCGGCCATATCCCGCGCGGCGCCAACACGCAGCGGGTGCCCCTGGTAACCGATACGCTCCAACTCGGCGAGCAGGCCCGAGAGCGGCACACGCTCACTCTCCCAGACCAGGCGGGCGCGCCCCGTAGCCGGATTGACGTGGATCTCCACCACCCCGGGCCACCGCTGGAGCGCCCGCTCGATGAGCCAGCAGCAGGCGGCACAGTATAGCCCTTCGATGAGCAGGGCCACCTCGCTGCGCCCGTCGCCGTGGTGATGAACAAACTCCCGCTGCAACTCTTCCCGGTCGTAGGCGGCCCAGCGGCCGCGGTCGCCGGCTGCCGCCTCCTCATCTTCGGGCTGCCCGGGCAACGCATCACGAAAACGGTAGAACTCGTCGAGACCGGAGCCGAGAATCATGCTCGCCACTGCCTGGCACCCGCTACAACAGACCGGCCGAGGCGCCCCCTCGACCGTCACGGTCCGGTTTTCGCCGGGAGGCACATCTTCTCCACAATGGAAGCAGCGTTGTTCCACCACGACTACACTCATTGATCGATGGTCTCCCCGGCCGTCTTCCTACCGTTATCGCAATCGGGCCGAGGCAGCCACCCTCAGGGCTTATTCGGTGGCGGAAAAGATGGGTTGCCGGGGCTCAAGGCGCAATCCGCCCGCTCCGGCATGGAGCTCCCCGACCAAACGCCACTCCCGATCCGCCGGCTCCATTTGCACGTAACGCCTGCCGAGGGGCTCGGCGGTGACGGGCCATTCTGCCAGATAACGCCCGCTTCCAGCGGATTGCATGGACAGCTCCAGATCCCTGCTCTCCAGGGTGGGGTGGCTCAGGCGAAGCCAAAGGCGCTCCGGCGCGGCATCCCGTTCTCGGTACTCCAGCGACACCTTGACCCGCTCGCCCTCCTCCAGCACCAGGTCGGCGGCGATACCCATCTCGCCCGCCAACCGCTCCCGCTCATGTTTCTGGTGGGTCGCCCGCCCCACATCGATCCGATCATCGATCACCAGCGAGTCCGGGTGGCTGAACGCGGTATAGACCAGCGATGTTCCGACAAACACGGACACGATGGGCGGCGTCAACACGAACCACAGCCAGAAATGCTTGTACCAGGGCTTACGGGCCTCCGGATCGTCACGTAACGAATCGACACTCATTGCGTTGCCTCTCTTGGACCCTGGAACCGGGTACGGGTGGTCTGGGTAACGTCTGGCTCGTCAACGCGCTGCACCTCGAAGACGATCTCTTCCGAGTGGCTCACCAAACTCTCCCGCGGCGCCCGCACCCGTGCGATCGACTCACCGGCACGGCCCGGCGCCACCGAAACCTGGGGAGGCCGTGCCTCCAACTCGATGCCGTCCAGCCCCTCGACGGAGATGGTATAGGTGTGCGGCCGACTGTCCTTGTTCAAGATGCGCAATGTATAGACGTTTTCGATGTTGTCCCAACCCACCTCACGGTAGATCGGATTGCGCTCCGGTACGGCGTCTAGCCCGATCGGCGCCCGCATCGCCACCAAGGTGACAAAGGCCGCGAAGAGCAACATCAGCAGCGTGCCATAGATCAGCACGCGGGGCCGCAACACCCTGGAAGGCCGCCCCTCCACGGCGTTCTGACTGGTGTAACGGATCAGCCCGCGCGGGTACTTCATCTGATCCATGACCTGATCGCAGGCGTCGATGCATGCGGCGCAGGCGATGCACTCGTACTGCAAACCCTCGCGAATATCGATCCCGGTCGGGCAGACCTGAACGCACATGCGGCAGGCGATACAGTCCCCCAAACCGGCCGCCCGGTGATCGATGTTCCGCTTGCGGCTACCCCGGGGCTCGCCCCGCTCCTCATCGTAAGAGATGACCAAGGTATCGGGATCGAACATCGCCCCCTGAAAGCGGGCGTAGGGGCACATATAGAGACAGATCTGCTCGCGCAGATAACCGGCGTTGCCGTAGGTGGCAAAGCCGTAGAAGAGCATCCAGAAGGTCTCCCACGGGCCGAGGCTCAACGCGAACAGGCGGGATCCCAGATCCGTCGCCGAGGAGAAGTAGGCGACGAAGGTAAAGCCGGTGAAGAGCGCAAAGCTCACCCACAACACTTGCTTGCCCGTCTTACGGGCGACCTTCTCTCCCGTCCACGGCCCCTTGTCCAACTTCTTACGCTTATTGGCCCCACCCTCGGTCCACTGCTCCATCCAGACGAAGATCTCGGTCCAGACGGTCTGCGGGCAGGCGTAGCCGCACCACAGCCGGCCCGCCAAGGCGGTAAAGAAGAACAGCGAGAGCGCCGCGATAATCAACAGCAGGCTCAGTAGATAAAACTCCTGAGGCCAAAAGATCAGTCCAAAGACATAGAACTGCCGTTCCGGCAAATCGAAGAGCACTGCCTGCCGGCCGTCCCACTGGACCCACGGCATCACGTAGTAAAGGCCCAGCAGCACATAAACCGCCAGGACGCGCAAGGTCTGGAAACGTCCGCGAATCTCCCGCGGGTAGATCTTTTCGGACTTGACGTAGAGGCTGTCGCTGTCGCCTTCAGAAGCCCCGCCACCCGTCACCTTGCGGCGGGACTCATCAACGCGGTTCACGTCGGCCACCCCCTTGCCGTGGGCGCTTAAGCAAAATCAGCGTCACGGCGCTGGATAGCGCCCCGACTCCCCAAAACATGAAAAACCCGACGGTATACCCGGCCAGCCGTCCGATCTCCCAAGCGGGGAAGGATATCACCCGCAACTCATCGGGATCGATCTGAGAAAAGAAGAGCCCCGTAGCGAGCACCGCCGCCAAAAATGAGGGCCACAAAATCGAACCGATCATAAGAACGAGCCGGTCCCGGGACCGGCTCGTCTGCAGGCACTCACCCCGGGGCGATTCCGCCCCAGGTTTCCGACTCTCGGACATCACTCGATGCCGCCCTCCTCATTCAGTCGGTAGACGTAAGCGGCCAGCACACGCACGCGCTCCGGACCCAAACGCTCTTCGAACGCGGGCATCTGGCCCTGCCGTCCCTCAAGGATAGTCTCCCGGATAGCCGCCGCCGACGCCCCGTAGGTATAGACACCAGCGGTGAGATCGGGTGCTCCGAGGGCCGGCGTACCGGTGCCGTCCTCACCGTGACAAGCGGCGCAGCCGAGTTGGACGAACTGCTCCTCTCCGACCGGAATCAAGTCCTCGTCGGGCACATCGCGGCCGGCCAATTGGAAAACGTAGGAGACCAGACCGTTGATCTTCTCTTCCTCACCCTCCAGCCGAGATTGGTGCTCCGGCATGACGCCCATCCGTCCCCCGGAGATAGTTTGCTGGATCTCGCCCGGCTCGCCACCCCAGCTAAAGACGCCGTCGGAGATATTCGGGAACCCTCGGGTACCCCCTCCGTCAGCGCCATGACAGATCGCGCACTCATTCCCAAAGAGGCGCCTGCCGGTGGCCATGGCGTCCTCGTCAAAGGCCAGATCGGCAATCTCCTTCTCGGCGTAACGCGCAAAAATCGGCGCCAGGCGCTCCTCGATACGCTC
>SKJZ01000094.1 GCA_007121755.1 Halorhodospira sp.
AAGATGAACAGGACGGCGGCCACGAAGTAGCTGAGTTGGACTAAGAAACTCATGCCTTACCGCCCTCCTTCTTGCTGCTCTTGAACATCTCCAGCATCCGCTCGGTGACGACGTAGCCGCCCACCGCGTTGCCGGCGCCCAAAAGTACGGCGATAAAGCCGATCAGCTGCTCCAGTGGCGTCTCGGCGACTCCCAGCGCCACCATGGCGCCCACCACCACGATGCCGTGAATGAAGTTGGAGCCGGACATCAGCGGCGTATGGAGAATAACCGGCACGCGGGTGATGACCTCGTAACCCGCCACCGCCGCGAGCATGAATACATAGAGCGCGGTAATCCCACTGACCTCGATCATGACTTGCCTCCTTCCAGCCGCTCCCGGGTCGGTGCGTGGCGGATCTGCCCGTCGTGAGTCAGGCAGGTGTCGGCGATCACCTGATCCTCCCAATCGAGGCGAATCTCGCCGTCCCGCACCATCAGGGAGAGCAGGTTGTACAGGTTGCGCGAGTACATTTCACTGGTATGCACCGCCACCGTGGAGGCCAGGTTCTTCGGGCCGATGATGGTGACCCCCTGGTGCTCCACGTCCTTGCCCGCCTTCGTCAGGTCGCAGTTGCCGCCGGTCTCGGCGGCCATATCGACGATGAGCGAGCCGCGTTTCATGCGCCCCACCGTCGCCTTGTCGATAATCTTGGGCGCCGGACGGCCGGGAATGGCCGCAGTGGTAATCACCACGTCCACCTGCGCGATCTGATCGGCTAGCACCTCCGCCTGCTGTTTGCGCTCCTCGTCGGTCAGTTCGCGGGCATAGCCGCCTTCGCCGACCGCCGAGACCCCGGTGTTGACGAATTTGGCGCCCAGCGACTCTACCTGCTCCTTGGTCTCGGGGCGGACGTCGTAACCGAAGACCTGCGCCCCCAGACGCTTCGCGGTAGCGATGGCCTGCAGTCCGGCCACGCCAGCGCCGATGACCAGCACCTTGGCCGGCTTGATGGTGCCGGCGGCGGTGGTCAGCATCGGAAAGAAGCGCGGCGAGCGTTCGGCGGCGATCAGCGCCGCCTGGTAGCCGGCGGCCGACGCCTGGGACGACAGGGCGTCGATCGACTGGGCCCGGGTGATGCGCGGAACCAGCTCCATGGCGAAGCTGGTGATCTTGCGCTTACACAGCGTCTGGATGCGCTCGTCCCCCTCGTGGGGTGCGAGAAAGCCAATCAGGATGGATCCTTCCCGGAGCTGTCCCGCGTCCTTCGCCGTGGGCGGCTGCACGCCCATAACAATATCGGCGTCCTTGTACAGCTCGTCCCGGGAGGCAACGATGCGCACGCCATCGGCCTCATAGTCGGCATCGTCGAAACCGGCGTTCAGCCCGGCCCCCTTCTCCAAGAGCAGTTCTACGTTGAGTTTGCCGAAGAGCTTCAGGGCTCCCGGGACGAGCGCGACACGCCGCTCGCCGGGCCGGGTCTCCTTCGGCACGGCAACCTTGATGCCCATTGCGTGATCCCCCGTTGAATGGCGTACACGACCGTATATAGTCGCGGCCGTTACATTGTGCAGTTATTTTCCGGAATCCCGGCCGAAAAGGCGGGATGATCGTGAACCGATCCTAGCCCATTGACCTTATGGTGTGAAGTTTCGTCTTGATACCGACCGACCGGCTGGGTGCGGCGTTATGCCACAACGGAGGGTGTAAAGGCGCAATTTATTTGCTTTGAGAGCGCCTAAGCCGCTATAAGTGTCATGGCCCTTGGCGCGGAAGGGGGTGAACGTGTTCGAGCACCGGATTCTGCGCACCGATGTCTCCGGGATGCCGCTGGAGTGGGTCGGCTTCGAGGAGGCGGTGCGTCTCTACTATCTCGATCAGGTGGTCTACGCCTGTGGCCGCCTTTTGTACCGTGTTCGCGGCGGGTACAACGCCGCGACCGGGCGGCGCTCGGTGCTCGAACTCAATTCGATCGTCGCCACGGTCGGCAGCCGGCAGGCGAGCCTCAAGGGGCGCCCCGGTTACGTTCCGCCGCTCAACAACCCGACGCTGTTCCGGCGCGACGCCCAACTTTGCATGTACTGCGGGGCCCGCCACCGCACCTCGGAACTCTCCCGCGATCACGTCACGCCGGTAAGCCGGGGCGGGGCGGATGTCTGGAACAATGTGGTCAGCGCCTGCAAGCGGTGCAACAACCACAAGGGCGACCGGACGCCGGAGCAGGCCGGTCTGGAGCTGGTGGCGATTCCTTTCACGCCGACGCACGCTGAATACGTCTATCTCCAGGGGCGGCGCATCCTGGCCGACCAGATGGAGTTCCTCAAGGCGCACTTTCCGCGTACCAGTCCGCTGCGGGACCGGGAACACCTTTAAGGGTCGCGTTGCGCGAGGAGCGCCGCCGCCGCGCGCCAGAGCGGCCAGACATCCAGCGGACCCGGCGACAACTCCACGTGCATCAAGCCGCCGCTGCGGTAGAGCGTCGCCCGGGGCGCACGCTCCGCCAGGCGCTCGCTGTGGCTGATCGGAATGACGGTATCGTCCTTGCCGTGGATAAGGATCAGTTCCACCGGCAGATCGGTAAGATCCCTGGAAGCGATGTTCAGCGCGTCGAGGTCGTCGCGGTACTGGTCGGGCAGCGCGTCCAGGCGCGCCTGGACGCGCTCCGGATCGGTATTGTCCAGCAACTCGAAGAGCGCCAGCGCGTCCCCGTCGAGGCGCGCCACCAGCGAGTCGACATCGGCGTCCGGGTTGATCCGCCGCCGTACGGCGATCCGCGCCAACGCCCCGCGCACCTCCGGATCGTCGGCGCGATACGACAGGGCGTCCAGCAGCGCCCACTTGACATCGACCTGGGGGCCGTCGTCCATCCGTCTTCCCGACAGTGGATCGTAGCCGGTGGTCAGAAAGGCGATCCAGGCGTAGACGTCGTAGTACCCCCCGATGGTGACCAGGAAGTCGACCTGTTCGGCGTGGTGCGGGGATGAGGCGGCCAGCAGTACCGGGCCGCTCATCAAGCTGAGGGTCGCCGCGCCGGTGGGCAGGTCGCGGCTGCCGGGGCGGTCTTCCATGTGCGCCAGGGCGTCGGTGACTTCGTCGACGCTCCGCGGCCCCCAGTCGAGTTGCCGTATCTGCTCGATGTGGGGCGCTAGCACGCGGAACCCGGAGCGGGCGAGAGATTCGGCAAAGGCGGTCAGGCGGGGGTCGTCCTTGCCCTCCTCGGTGAAGCCGTGGATCAGTACCAGGTTTCCGCGCGACTCGCCGGGCGGCCGGTAGAGATCCGCCACCTGCAGGCCGGTCTCCCCGTGGTAGCGGAGGGTCTCCACCTCGGGGTCGCCGACCCGCCGTTGCAGGCGGCTGGTCTCGCCGGGCACGGTCTGCAGGTCGCCGAGCAGCAGTATGGCCTCGTACTGCCGCTCCACCGTGGTACAGCCGCCCGCCAACAAGGCGGTGCCCGCCAACCAAGCCAGGCACAGCATCGGATTCCGGTAGGGTGTCGCCATGACACGATGATCCCAGACTTGAGAGAATGTGCGGCGTCGGGTTTCACACTGTATAGCAAGGAGTGGAGGCGCGTGTGCGTATGCAAGCCCTGCAGCAGGCAATCGAAGGCGCGATCTCGGACGCCGTGGGCCGGCCGTTCGGACCGGCCCGGAGGGAGGGGGCCGGCGGCGGGTGCATCAACGACGCTTGGCGGCTCGATGACGGGAAGGAGCGCTTCTTCGTCAAAGTGAACCGTCCCGGCCGCGGCGATATGTTCGCCGCGGAGGCCGAGGCCTTAAAGGTGTTGGATGACGCCGGCTGTCTGCGGGCGCCGCGCCCGATAGCCTGGGGCGAACGCCCCGAGGGGGCGTTCCTGGCGATGGAGCACCTCGATCTGACCCCGGCCGGCGCGGAGAGCGGTTACCGGCGGCTGGGGGAAGGCTTGGCCGAACTCCACTGCGTCACCGCCGACGCGCACGGCTGGAGCGGGGATAACTACATCGGCAGCACGCCCCAACCCAACGGGTGGGAGCGGGAGTGGACCGACTTCTTCGGGAAGAACCGGTTGCGCTATCAATTGCGGCTGGCGGCGGAACGGGGCGGCAAGCGCCTGTTGGACCCCGGAGAGCGCTTGGCGGAGGGCTTGGATGCACTGTTCGACGGTTACAGCCCGGCGCCGTCGCTGCTCCACGGCGACCTTTGGGGCGGCAACGCCGCGTTTCTGGCGGGGGGCGGCGGCACACCGGTGATCTACGATCCGGCCGCCTACTACGGGGATCGGGAGACGGATCTGGCCATGACCGAACTCTTCGGCGGTTTCCACCCGGCCTTCTACGAAGCGTACCGGTCACAGTGGCCGCTCGACCCCGGCTATCCGGTGCGCCGCGACCTCTACCAGCTCTATCACATTCTCAACCACTACAATCTATTCGGCGGCAGCTACTTGCGCCAGGCGCAGAGCGGCATTGAGCGGCTGTTGGCGGAACTGCGTTAGCCGTCTCGTGCGGCGAGGCGCTCACTCCTGCGGCGGGCGTGGCAGCCACCGTCCGCTTACCGTGAGCACCCCGCGCATGATCCAATCGCGTTTGGCGCCGCGCGCCGACCACCGCGCCAAGCGGCGCACCTGTCGGCGCGGGATCTTGACTTGTTCCGTGTGGTTAAAGCCCGGCCGGCGGTGGATACGGCGCAGCGTGGCGTAGGCCATGGTGGCGGCCCAGGCGCAGAAACGGCGGATACCGGTCTCCCGCCGAGGTACGGCGAGGATATAGTCACGGGCGCTGTCGAGGCGTCCGGCGGCCAGTCCGACGCATTGGCGCATGCCGGCCCGGAAGGCCGGGTCGGCGTGCCAATCGCCGTCCTCCTCCAGTTGGCAGCCGGCCGCCTCGAACACATCGCGCGGCAGCCAGCAGACGCCGTTCTCCCGGTCGGACCAGACGTCCTTCAAAATGTTGGTGGCCTGGAGCCCCAAGCCGAAATCGCGGCCCAGTGGCATCAAGTCGCCGCGGCGCTCCTCCATCTCCGGGATCTCCATGCAGAAGAGATCGGTCAACATCTCTCCCACCACGCCGGCTACCCGGTAGCAGTAGTCGTCGAAGGCGGCCCGGTTCGGCAGCCCGGTCGGTGACTTGGTCTCCTGAAAGCGGGCCATCCCCTCACCCATGACCGTCACACAGCGCGTCACCGCGATCCGGTGGGCGTCCGGCAGGCCGTGAGTGACCGCCACCACCCGCTCCAGCGCGGACACCAAGTCCCTCTCCGCCACCGGCGCGAAGGCGATGACCGCCGCCTCCATCCGCTTGGCCAGCTCGGCCGCCGGCTCATCGCCGCGAATCGCGTGTGTCAGCGCCAGAAAGAGGTCGCGCTTCTCGTCGGCGGGGAGCGCGGAGTGGTCCTCCAGCGTATCGGCGATGCGGCAGAGGAGGTAGGCGTTGGTTACGGTGTCCCGCAACTCCGCCGGTAGTTCCGGGATGGTCAGCGCGAAGGTGCGGGAGACGCCGGGCAGCAGTACTTCCTGGTAGTACCGGTGGGTTATCCACTCGTAGTGCGGATCCGCTTTCTTTTCACTCGCCTTTTGCATGGTGTTCCGTGGCTCTCGTCGTTCCGGATGGTGACCGCCGGAGGGTTCATATAAACCCACACCGCACGGTTACCGCAAGAGATCCCGATCGCGCATTAGAGACCCAGCTCGCTCCAGTAGGCCTCGACGCGCCGCTTTACCTCCTCGTCCATCGCCATCGGAACGCCCCATTGGCGCTCGGTCTCACCGGGCCACTTATTAGTGGCATCGAAGCCGGCCTTCGAGCCGAGACCGGAGACCGGGGAGGCGAAGTCTAAGTAATCGATGGGGCTGTCGTCGATGAACGTGGTGTCGCGGCGCGGATCGGAGCGCGTGGTCAGAGCCCATACGACCTCCTTCCAATCCCGCGCGTTCACGTCGTCGTCGGTGACGATGATGTATTTGGTGTACATGAACTGGCGCAAAAACGACCAGATGCCGAGCATGACCCGCTTCGCGTGGCCGGGGTACTGTTTGCGCATCGTAACCACCGCGAGGCGGTAGGAGCACCCTTCGGGCGGCAGGTAGAAATCGACAATCTCGGGAAACTGCTTGCGCAGGATCGGGACAAAGACCTCGTTCAGCGCCTCGCCGAGGACCGCCGGCTCGTCCGGCGGCCGCCCGGTGTAGGTCGAGTGGTAGATCGGATCGGTGCGGTGGGTGATGCGCTCGACGGTGAGCACGGGGAAGGTCTCCACCTCGTTGTAGTAGCCGGTATGGTCCCCGAAAGGCCCTTCCTCCGCGGTGTCTCCGGGGTGGATGTGGCCCTCCAGGACGATCTCCGCCGTCGCCGGCGCCTGGAGCGCCGAACCGATGCAATCGGTAAGTTCCGTCTTCGAGCCCCGCAGCAGACCGGCGAACGCGTACTCTGACAGGCTGTCCGGAACCGGGGTTACGGCCGCGAGCGTGGTCGCCGGGTCGGCCCCCAGCGCGACCGCGACCGGGAAGGGCTCGCCGGGGTGCGCCCGTTGCCAATCGGCAAAGTCGAGCGCGCCGCCCCGGTGGGAGAGCCAGCGCATGATGACGCGGTTGCGGCCGATCACCTGTTGGCGGTAAATGCCGAGATTGAGCCGTGGAGCCGCCGCCCCTTCCTCCGTCGCCGCTCCGGACCCGCCACGTTTCCGGGGGCCTTCGGTAATCACTAGTCCCCAGGTGATTAACGGGCCCGCGTCGCCGGGCCAGCACGTCTGGACGGGCCAGCGGGAGAGGTCGACATCGTCGCCCTCGATGACACGCTCCTGGCACGGCGCCTTGCGTACGGTCTTCGGTGCCATGTCGAGGACTTTGCGGAAAACGGGCATCTGGCTCCAGGCGTCCCGTAGCCCCTTGGGCGGCTCGGGTTGGCGCAGGAAGGCGAGCAGTTCGCCGATCTCACGCAGCGCGGAGACCTCGTCCGCGCCCATGCCGAGCGCCACTCGGCGCGGAGTTCCGAAAAGGTTCGCCAGCACCGGCGTGTTGAAGCCGGCGGGGTTTTCGAACAGCAGCGCCGGTCCGCCAGCCCGCAAAACGCGGTCGCAGACTTCGGTCATCTCCAGGTGCGGGTCGACCGGATGGCGGACCCGCTTGAGCTCACCCAAGCTCTCCAGACGTTGCAGGAAGTCGCGCAAGTCCCGGTACTTCATGGAAGAGCGAACTCCGCGACGACCGGCGCATGGTCGGACGGCCGTTCCCACCGCCGCGGCTCGCTGTCGACGGTGCTGGAGCGGCAGTAGCGCGCCAACTCCGGGCTGGCCAGGATCAAGTCGATACGCAGACCCCGGTTGCGTTGGAAGCTGTTCATCCGGTAGTCCCACCAGGAGTAGACGCCCTCGGGTTGCTCGAAGAGGCGGAAGGTGTCGACCAGACCGCACTCCAGCAGACGGCCCAGCGCCTGCCGCTCGTGTTCGCTGAACAGCACCTTGCCCTCCCACTCGTCCGGGTCGTGAACGTCCGCCGCGGTCGGAGCGATATTGAAATCGCCCACTACCGCGAGGCGCGAATGCCGCTGCAACTCGTCGGCGATCCAATCGCTGACCGCCCGCAGCCATTGCAGCTTGTACTCGAACTTGTCGGAGCCGACCTCCTGGCCGTTGGGAACGTAGAGGTTGATGATGCGGACCCCGTTCACCGTGCAGGCCAGGACGCGCCGCTGCGCATCGGAGAAGCCAGGGATTTCGGTGACCGGTTCCGACGGCTCGTTGCGGGCGGCTACGGCTACGCCATTATAGGTCTTCTGGCCGGAACAGCGGGTGTAATACCCGACTTCGCCGAGCGCCGTGGCGGGGAACTGCTCGTCCGGCGTTTTGGTCTCCTGCAAGGTCAAGACGTCCGGAGCGTGTTCCCGCAGCCATGAGGTAACTTGAGGGAGGCGCACTTTGATGGAGTTTACATTCCAAGAGGCGATCTTCACTGGTCCCGTCCTTGCTTTCAATGCCCGCTCCGGGAAGTGTAACGGCTCCACTCTATTTCCACGAGTACTGGTGTGGTTGTCGGCCCGTAGCGGCGGGCCACTTTCCGAACCCCTTGTAATGGGGCTAATCTGTCGCCACTGGCGTGGATCGCCGACATCTCAATACTAAGGAGAAGGAATGAACCTGGAGAAGGTCGTCTTCGGCTTCTTCATCCTGTTGGCGCTGACCCTGAATTTCGGGTTCGTCATCGGTGAGATCGACAACCCCGACCACCATGCGTCGTGGGAGTTGTTCGCGGCCATCATCGTCAATCTGATCGCCACCGTGTTGAAGTTCGGTGAGCGGACCCAGATCGGTGCCGTGTTGCTGGCCGCGAGCCTGGTGGCCGACCTGCAGTTGATCGCCGCCGCGGTGCTCTGGGGCGTGGCCCTCTACGGCACCGAGGTGGGGCTGACGCCGATGGTCATGGCCAGCATCGTATCGCTTGCGGGCGGTGCGCTGGTGGCCAATGTCGTCTCCGTGATCCTGCTGATTATCGAGACGGTGAAAATCCACCGATGACCGGGCCGGTCTTCCCCATCATCCTGCGCCGTATGCGCGGGCCGCTGCTGGCGGTTATCACCGCGTATGCGCTGGGGATGGTGGTGCTGATGGCGATACCGGGGGTCACCGACGACGGCGAGCCGTGGCGGATGACCTTCCTGCACGCCTTCTACTTTCTGACCTATACCGCGCCGACCATCGGGTTCGGCGAAATCCCGCACGACTATACCGACGCCCAGCGTTTCGGCTATCTGGTGGCCATCTACCTGCCGGTGATCAGTTGGTTTTACGCCCTGGTGACGATTATCGGCCTGGTCCAGGATCCGTTTTTCCGCCAAGCGGTGACGGAGGCGCGGTTCCAGCGCCAAGTGCGGCGCATCGCCGATCCGTTCTGGATCGTCTGCGGGTACGGGGATACCGGGGCGCTGCTGGTGCGCTCGATGACCGATCGGGGGGTGGTCGTCACCGTGGTCGACCGCGATCAAAGTCGGATCGAGGACTTGGCGACGCGGGGTTTGCGGACCTTCGTGCCCGGACTCTACGGCGATGCCAACAGCACCGTCACGCTGAACGCCGCCGGCCTCAACCTGCCGAACTGCCAAGGGGTCTTGTCGGTGACCGGCGACGACCACACCAATCTCCACGTCGCCATCACCGTCCGTTTGTTGCGGCCGTCGTTGCGGGTGCTCTGCCGCGCCGACCATCGGTCCACCGCCGCCAATATGGCCTCGTTCGGCACCGATCATATAATCAATCCGTTCGAGACCTTCGCCGACCGTCTGGCGTTGGCGATCACGAGCCCCGAGATGCACCGTGTCTTCGAGTGGCTCTCCGGGATGCCCAATACACCGCTGGTGGAGCGCCCCCAGCCGCCGAAGGGGCGGTGGTTGGTCTGCGGCTACGGCCGTTTCGGCAAGGCGGTCTGCCGCCAATTCGACCGGATCGGCGCCGAGTACACCGTGATCGAGCAGATGCCGGAGCGGGCGGGGGCGCCCGACGAGGGGACGATCCACGGCAAGGGGACCGAGGCGGTGACACTGCGTGAGGCCGGCATCGAGAGCGCCGCCGCCGTCCTGGCGGGGACCGCGGACGACGCGGACAATCTCTCCATCGTCATGACCTCCCGCGACCTGCAACCCGACCTCTTTTTGACCGCGCGCGAAAACCAACTCGCCAATAAGCCGCTGTTCAAGGCGGCCCGGCTCCAGCTTCCGGTGGAGCCGAGCTACATCATCGCCACGCGCATGTTGAGTCTGATCACCGCCCCGCTTCTGCCCGAATTCTTGCGTATCGCCCGGGGGTTCGATCGTAGCTGGCACGCCCGGCTCGCCGAGCGGATCCGCGAGGTCAGCGGCGGCGTGGTGCCCGACATTTGGACCCTCGAAATCAGCGAGAGCGCCAGCCCGACGGTGGTCGATTTGCGTGAGTCGGGGCACGAGGTGCGCATCCGCCATATCGCTATCGATCCCCACGGCGGGGGTGAAGGGGTGAACGCCCTGTTGCTGCTGCTGGTGCGCTCCGAGGGGGTGGTGCCGTTGCCCGATATGGAGGTGGTGCTAGAGCCGGGTGACCGCCTGCTCTTCTGCGGCACCGAGGACGCCCACGCCCAGATGAACTGGACGCTGTTCCATCGCAATACGCTGCGCTTCCTGGTCACCGGCGAGCAGCGTCCCGACGGCATCGTCTGGCGCTGGCTGGCCCGGCGGAGAAACGCGGCTTGAGCGGCCGCCCGGCCGCCTCGCACGGATCGGGGTCGCCTCCCACGGATGGGCCGCCCTCACGGCCCAGGGAAGGGTTGGGTATCTACCTTCACCCCCGGGTCATCGGGATGGTCTTTCTGGGGTTCTCGGCGGGTCTGCCCCTGCTGTTGGTCGGCGGCACCTTTACCGCCTGGCTGCGGGATCTGGGGGTGGAGTTGGCTGCCATCGGCTTTTTGAGCTGGGTCGGCATGGCCCACAGCCTCAAGATCTTCTGGGCGCCGGTGGTCGATCGCCTCCCGTTGCCGTGGCTCACCACACTGTTGGGGCGGCGGCGGGCCTGGATCCTGCTTTCCCAGGGTGCGATCGCCACGGCATTGGCCGGTATCGCCCTGACCGACCCGACCGAGAACCTCTGGCTGGTGGCCGTCTGGGCGGTGGTCGCCGCCTTCGGCTCGGCCAGCCAGGACGTGGCGATCGACGCCTACCGCATCGAGGCGGTGGCCCGCCACCGCCAGGGCGCCATGGCCGCCTCCTACGTCTTCGGTTACCGCGTTGCCCTGTTGGCGGCGGGGGCTGGGGCGTTGCACATCGCCGCTGTCGGTAGCTGGACCGCGGCTTACGCCGTAATGGCCGTGCTCATGGGCGTCGGTATCGCCACCACACTGATCGTCCGCGAGCCCGAGGTCGATGTAAGTTGGGATACCCGGCAGTTGGAGCGGCGCGTCACCGACTACTTGGAGAGTACCAGCCATCTGGGCCTGCGCCGCAACATTACTGCCTGGTTTATCTCGGCCGTCATTTGCCCCTTTGCCGACTTCTTCAAACGGTACGGCTGGACGGTGGTCATCGTCCTGCTCTTCATCGGCACCTTCCGCCTCAGCGATATCGTCATGGGCGTCATGGCCAACCCCTTCTACCTCGACCTGGGGTTCACCAAGGGCCAGATCGCCAACGTTGCCGCTGCCTTCGGCCTGGCCATGACCCTCGCTGGCGCAGTTCTCGGCGGCCTGCTGGTGGCCCGCTACGGCATCGCCCCAGTGCTGATCTTCACCGCTATCATGGCCCCGGCGACCAACCTCACCTTCTCCTGGCTGGCGGCGCTGGGTCCCGAGGTCTACGGCCTGGTGGCGGCCATTGTCGCCGACAACGTTACCGGCGGCATGGCCATCTCCGTCTTCATCGCCTACCTCTCCAGCCTGACCAACACCGCCTATACCGCCACCCAGTACGCCCTGTTCAGCTCTTTGATGACCCTCCCCGGCCAATTCCTCGGCGGATTCACCGGCGTCCTGGCGGAGAGCGTCGGCTGGTTCTGGTTCTTTATCGTCGCCGCCGGCGCCGGTCTTCCGGCAGTCATCCTCGCCGTCCTCCTCCTCTACTTCGCCCACCCCGACCGCGTGCGCCAACCCGGCAAAGAAGAGATCGAGCGCCGCAACCACGGCGACTCCGACGGCTCCGGCAACCTTGGCACTGCGTAATGGCTGGCCACGGGGTGGCGGACCCCGGCATGCGGGACGTTAAGCGGAGCTGCGGTTCGGAGCCGGATCAGGCCCGAAAGGGCGCGCACAGGGATGTGCGCGCCGGCCGGAGCGCAGGATGCGCATTCGGCCGGCCCCGGCGGAGGACCGCAAAGCGCAGTGGGTCCCGCATGCCGGGGTCCGCCACCCCGTGGCCAGCCATTACGCCCCCGTCGTCGCGATGGAAGTGGCTGCCGCTGGCTCGATCGCCGCGAACGACGTAGGATACCGCGGGACTTTGCCGGGAATGATTCGCAAGGTGACGCCATGGCCGATGAAGCCAAACACTGCAAGTTGTTAATCCTCGGTTCCGGGCCGGCCGGTTATACCGCCGCCGTCTACGGCGCCCGCGCCAACCTCTCGCCGGTGCTGATCACCGGCATTGAGATGGGCGGCCAGCTGACCACTACCACCGACGTGGACAACTGGCCCGGCGATGCCGACGGCGTCCAGGGCCCCGAGTTGATGGAGCGCATGAAGCGCCACGCCGAGCGCTTCGAAACCGAGATCATCTTCGACCATATCCATACCGCCGAACTGAACTCCCGGCCCTTCCGCCTCGTCGGCGACCAGGGTGCTTACACTTGTGATGCCTTGGTGATCGCCACCGGCGCCAGCGCCCGTTATCTCGGCCTGGAGTCGGAAGAGCGCTTTATGGGCAAAGGGGTCTCTGCCTGTGCCACTTGTGACGGCTTCTTCTACCGCAACCGTCCGGTGGCGGTGATTGGCGGCGGCAACACCGCCGTGGAAGAGGCGCTCTATCTCTCCAATATCTGCTCCCATGTCACCCTGGTCCATCGGCGCGAACACCTCAGGGCGGAGAAGATCCTGCAGCGTCAACTGGTGGAGCGGGTCGAGGCGGGTAAGATCGATATCGTCTGGAACCATGTGGTCGACGAAGTTCTGGGCGACGAGACCGGCGTCACCGGCCTGCGTATCCGCCATGTGCAGCAAGAGACAACGCGGGACTTGGCGGTGCTGGGGGTCTTTGTCGCCATCGGCCACTCCCCCAACACCGGTCTGTTCGAGGGGCAGTTGGAGATGAACAACGGCTACATCGCCGTGCGCGGCGGCACGGACGGCGATCAGACGGCGACCAGTATCCCCGGTGTCTTCGCCGCCGGCGACGTTGTCGACCACGTCTATCGCCAGGCGGTCACGTCGGCAGGAACCGGATGCATGGCGGCGCTGGATGCCGAGAGGTATCTTGAAAGAGTCGGCCGGACCTCTTAACGATGCCCGGTCTTACGGCAGGGCGCGTCAAAAACGTAACCTGCGGCTGAGAATCCCCGAAAAAGTGTAGGAGGAGAGTCCCCATGAGCCAGCGCATCGAGTACCCGGAGGGTGGTAAGAAGATTACCGCGTCCGCCGACGGTCGGCTCAACGTACCGGATCATCCGATCATCGGTTATGTAGAAGGCGACGGTATCGGCCCCGACATCTCGCGGGCGTGCCTGCGTATCTGGAACGCGGCGGTGGAGAAAGCCTACGACGGCCAGCGCCAGATCCACTGGGCCGAACTGTTTATGGGCGAGAAGGCGGCCGCGCTCTACGACGGCGACTACTTCCCGCAAGAGACCAAGGATGCGCTGAAGGATCTGCTCATCGCCATCAAGGGGCCGCTGACCACCCCCGTGGGCGGTGGCTTCCGCTCCCTGAACGTCTCACTGCGCCAGGAGCTCGACCTCTACGCCTGTGTCCGTCCGGTGCGCCACTACGCCGGCGTCCCCTCCCCGCTGAAGAAGCCGGAGGACGTGGACGTGGTGATCTTCCGTGAGAACACCGAGGACGTCTACGCCGGGATCGAGTACCGGTCGGGATCGGATAAGAACCAGAAGGTGGCCCGCTTCCTGCGCGAGGAGATGGGCGAGACCTTCTTTGAGGACGCCGGCCTCGGCGTCAAGCCGATCAGCCCGTTCGGCACCAAGCGGCTGGTCCGCAAGGCGATCCAGTACGCTATCGACCACGACCGCGAGAGCGTCACCCTGGTGCATAAGGGCAACATCATGAAGTACACCGAGGGGGCGTTCCGCACCTGGGGCTACGAGTTGGCCCGCGAGGAGTTCCCCGATCAGACCATCACCGAGGAAGAGCTTTACGCTACCCACGGCGGCAAGCGTCCCGCCGGCAAGGTGGTCATCAAGGACCGCATCGCCGACATCATGTTCCAGTTGATGCTGCTGCGGCCCAATGAGTTCGACGTGATGGCGACGATGAACCTCAACGGCGACTACCTCTCCGACGCCATCGCCGCCGAGGTGGGCGGGGTCGGCATCGCGCCGGGCGCCAACATGAGCGACACGGTGGCCGTCTTCGAGGCGACCCACGGCACCGCGCCGAAGTACGCCAACCAGGACAAGGTCAACCCCGGCTCGCTGCTCTTCTCGGGCGTCATGCTGTTACAGCATATCGGTTGGGTGAAGGCGGCCGAACTGATTACCGCCGCCTACGAGAAGGTGATCGGCGCCGGTATCGTCACCTACGACTTCGCCCGCAACCTGGAGGGCGCCACCGAGGTCAAGACCAGCCAGTTCGCCGACGCCATCATCGATCAGATGCAGGGGACGATCGATATCGACCGCATCCGCCGCGAGCGTGAGGAGGCCGTGGAGGCCGAGCGCCGCGCCCGGGAACAGCGCCGGGTGGTGGCTCCGCAGGAAGAGATGGTCGCTTCCGGCCGGGTTCCCCATACCGTCTCCGACCTGATGAACCCCAACCTGGTGAGCATGCTCGGCTCCACAACGGTCGAGGACGCGATGCACTTGATGCGCGAGCGGCGCATCTCATCGGTGGTGGTCCAGCCGGCGGACGACGATGAGATCCAGGAGTGGGGCATCATGACCCAGCGCGACGTCATCAGCCGCGTCGTTTCTGCTGGCCGCCAGCCCAACACGGTGCGCATATCCGAGGTGGCGACCCGCCCCCTGATTACCGTGCAAGAGGATGTCTCGCTGTTCGATTGCGCCGAGATGATGGGCGAGCGCAATATCCGCCGCATGGTAGTTGTGGACACCCAGGGGAGACCGATCGGCATTATCTCGGATACCGATATCTTCGCCAGCGTGGAACAATTCGGCCTTCCGGAGTAAGCGAGCGCATAGCGCGGTAGCGGAGAACACATGGAAGAGACGGCGAACGGCGATAGCGCCCTGCGTGACGACATCCGTTACCTGGGGGAGTTGCTTGGAGACACCCTGTGGGATCAGGGTGGCCGTGAACTGTTCGAGATCGTCGAGGAGGTGCGGGGATTGGCCAAGGCCGCGCGCAGCGGCGATGAGGACGCCGCGCGCACTCTGGAGGGCGTGCTCTCGGAACTCGATCCCGCGCGGGTTATCCCGGTCGCCCGGGCCTTCTCCCAGTTCTTGAACTTGGCGAATATCGCCGAACAGCACCACCGTGTCCGGCGCAGCCGGGAGTGGGCACGTAGTCCCGGCGCCGAACCGCTGTTCGGCTCCCTGGCCGAGGCGGTGCCCCGCTTGGTCAGAAAGACCAACCCCGCGGCCCTGTTCGACGCTGTCTGTGATCTCAAGATCGATTTGGTGTTGACCGCGCACCCCACCGAGGTCCAGCGGCGCACTATGCTTCAGAAGCACAACCGTATCGCCGCGCTACTGGATGAGCGGGACCGTTACGGCCTCACCCCGGACGAGGACGAGGAGACCGGCCTGGCCCTGAAGCGGGAGATCACCGCCTCCTGGCACTCGGACGAGATCCGCCGCCGGCGCCCCACGCCCCAGGACGAGGCGCGTTGGGGATTGGCCGTGGTGGAGCAGACTCTCTGGGACGCGGTTCCGGCCTACCTGCGAAACCTCGACAAGGTGTTGCAGAAGCACACCGGACACCACCTGCCGTTGGACGTGGCGCCGATCACGTTTGCCACCTGGATGGGGGGAGACCGGGACGGCAACCCTTACGTTACCCACCGGGTGACGCGGGAGGTGGCCCTCCTGGCGCGTTGGGAGGCGGTCTTCCTCTATCAACGCGACATTCAGCGCCTCGTTTCGTCGTTGTCGCTGCAAGTCTGCGATGAGGAGTTGCGCGAAGAGGTGGGCGGCGACGCCTGGGAGCCGTACCGGGTCGTGCTCAAGCGGTTGCGCGCCCGGCTGCGCCAGACTCAGCATTGGGTCGAGGCGCAATTGCAAGGCGCTCGTCCCCCGGAGGGCGAGATTCTGACCGATGTCGAGGATCTGCGTGCCCCCCTGCTCAAGTGTTACCACTCGCTGCATCGGGTCGGGGCCGGCGTCGTGGCCGACGGAGAGCTGCTCGACACCATCCGCCGGGTGAGTTGTTTCGGCCTCACTTTGATGCCGATGGATATCCGCCAGCACTCGGACCGCCATACCCGGGCGCTGGACGCCATTACCCGCGCGTTGGGCCTGGGCGGTTACGCCGAGTGGGACGAGCCGGTAAGGCGGCAGTGGCTGTTGGACGAGTTGGCCAATCCGCGCCCCTTGATTCCGCAGGGCTTCGAGGCGGAGCCCGATATCCAGGAGGTGTTGGACACCTTCCGCGTTATCAACGAAGTGGGCGCCGACTCGTTGGGCGCCTATATCATCTCCCACGCCGCCGTCCCCTCCGATATTCTCGCCGTGGAACTGCTGCAGAAGGCTTGCGGCGTGAAGCGTCCGCTGCGGGTGGTGCCGCTGTTCGAGACGCGTGACACCCTGGCCGGCGCCGATCAGACCATGGACACGCTGCTGGAGTGCGGCTGGTTCCGCCGGCGCATCGGCGGCCACCAAGAAATCATGATTGGCTACTCCGATTCGGCCAAGGACGCCGGCCTACTGACCTCGGCGTGGACCCTGTTCCAGGCCCAGGAACGGTTGGTGGCCCTGTTCGAGCGCCACGGCATCCGGCTTACCCTGTTTCATGGCCGCGGTGGAAGCATTGGCCGGGGTGGCGGCCCCACGCACTCGGCGATCCTCGCCCAGCCTCCGGGGTCGGTTAACGGCACGTTGCGGGTAACCGAACAGGGCGAAGTGATCCAGGCCAAGTTCGGCATGCCCGGCATTGCCCTGCGCAATCTTGAGCTGTACACCACGGCGGTGCTGCAGGCCACGGTGGAGCCGCCGCGCCCGCCACGGCCGCGTTGGCGCGAGGTCATGGACCGCCTGGCCGACTCGGCCATGACGGCATACCGGGGTGTGGTGAAGGATCGCCCGGAGTTTATAAAGTACTTCCGCGCCGCGACGCCCATTGAGGAGATCTCCCAACTGACGATCGGCAGCCGGCCGGCCAAACGCTCTCCGGAAGACATGACCGTGGAGAGCCTGCGGGCGATCCCGTGGGTCTTCGCCTGGACCCAGACCCGGCTGATGCTGCCGGCGTGGCTGGGCGTGGGTGACGCGTTGCAAGAGGGCGTCGACGGCGGCCTCACCGACGAGCTGCACGAGATGTTCCAGCGCTGGCCGTTCTTCGAGGCGCTGCTCGATATGGTGGAGATGGTGCTCGCGAAGGGCGATCCGGGGGTGACACGGCTCTACGAGCGCGCGCTGGTGCCCGCCGAACTGCAGCCGATGGGGGCGGAGTTGGCGGATCGGTTCCAGCGGACCTTGGAAGCGGTGTTGGCCGTCACCGGGCACGAAGCGCCGCTGGACGACTTTCCGGTAGTGCGCCGCGCCGTCGATGTGCGCAACCCGTATGTCGATCCGCTCAACCTGCTCCAAGTCGAACTGCTGCGCCGCTCCCGGCTGTGTGAAGACGACTCCCTGCGCCGGGGGCTGCAGGTGGTGATCAATGGGATCGCGGCGGGGATGAGGAATACGGGGTAAGAGGATCGAGTCGGAAGGTTCAAGTGACAAGAGACCCCTTTTCTATGCCTTCTATTTCCGACTACCAAAGAGAGTTCATCGAGTTTGCGCTGGAGCGCGAGGTGTTGCGCTTTGGTGAGTTCACGTTGAAGTCCGGGCGCATCAGCCCCTATTTCTTCAATACCGGGCTGTTCGACACCGGCGCGGCGCTATCCCGTCTGGGCCGTTACTATGCCGAATCCCTGGCCGGTTGGGGCGGCGACTTCGATCTCGTTTTCGGCCCCGCCTACAAGGGGATTCCCCTCGCCGCTGCGGTGACCATAGCGCTCGCCGAGACCCAGCAGCGCGACGTCGCTTACGCCTTCGACCGCAAGGAGGCGAAGGATCACGCCGAGGGCGGCCGGGTGGTGGGGGCGCCGCTGGAGGGGCGGCGGGTGGTGGTGGTCGACGACGTCGTCTCATCCGGGATCTCGGTGCGCCAAGCGGCGGAGCTGATTGCCGCCGAGGGCGGTCGGGTGGTGGCGGTGGCCATTGCACTCGACCGCCAGGAGCGGGGGCGGGGCGAGGTCTCCGCCGTGAAGGAGTTGGAGCACCAGTTGCGGTTGCCGGTGGTGCCGGTGATCACGCTCGCCGATTTGGAGGCGTATCTGGTCGATCGCGGCGGGCAAGGCGAGACCGTGGAGGCGATTCGCGCCTACCGTGGCCGCTACGGTGGGTGACCGGAGTTCGAGTTGTCACAGAATAAATAGAAGGTTATATGCTGATTCAAGCGAATTCCGGCCCCCTCAAAGGGATGGTTCCGCGGGTCACCGTGATCTCCATCGTAGTTATGGCAGTGGCGCTCTTCGTCGGCACTGTCTACTCCGAAGCCAGCGCCACCGCCTTGGAAGAAGTGCGCGCGCTGCTCGATCCGATGCTGGAGTGGTACTACGCCGTCCTGGTGGCGTTCATGCTGCTGTTCATGATCTGGATCGGCGTGGGCCGGTACAAGAACGTCCGGCTCGGCGAGGACTGTGAGCTGCCGGAGTTCACGTTCTTTTCGTGGATCACCATGCTCTTCGCCGCCGGGACTGGTATCGGCATCATCTTCTGGGCGGTGGCTCAGCCGATCATGCAGTTCCAGGATAACCCGTTCGTGGTCGAGGGGCTGACGCCGGAGGCGGCCGCGGTGGCCATGCGGCTGTCGTTCTTCCACTGGGGGCTCAACGCGTGGGCGATCTTCTCCTTCGTCGCCATGGTGCTGGCCTACTTTTCCTTCCGCCGGGGGTTGCCGCTGACGGTGCGCTCGGCGCTCCACCCCATGCTGGGGGACCGCATCTACGGCCCCATCGGCGATGT